>JAJRYU010000248.1 GCA_024275615.1 Planctomycetota bacterium | reverse complement strand
GCACAACAGCGGGTCGGGATCGGGGGCGAGAATCGCGTGGGGACAGATGTCCACAGCGTTTGGACCAGAAATTGTGTAATGAACATTGATAGCCGGGATCGCTGGAAACCCAGTGTCAAAATAGTCTGACGCCGTTCCCGTGCGAATTGTCAAGTCGGCGTTGCTCGCATACGGAAGATTAACTCCCGCCGCCGAGAACCCGCGAACAACAACGAAGTCCGGACTTGCCAGAATGAAGCCGCGTTTGGTGCCTGCGGGTACCAACACATTTAGCGTCAGGTTAAGCGGCGTCCAGAATCCCGGTCCCATACTTGGAGCATCGGTCGCTGTGCCCACGAGTTGCCACTGTGATGGGTCGTCTTCTCGGCCAACATAGCTGCCCCCATCTTTGGTCGTCCAAACTTCAAAACTAAAAGGAAAGAGCGGATTTTGGATCGTGAATTGATGGAAGGCGACAACATCAACATCGTCGACAATGATGTTGTTGTTTGCCTCAATATCAAAACGAAACATAAGCTGTGATACATCAAGCCCCGTGTTTCCCGTATTGACTTGGGACATGAGCCCTGGAGCGACAAGAAAGAACATCGCAAAGAACGCGGCAGAAAAAGGTCTTTCAGCAATCCTCATCACTGAATCTCCAATTGCACGGCGTTGCTCAAAGCAATGCCTGTGATTGAGTTGTAGATCGCGGCTTGAAAGGTAGTCAGGATCCCCGGGGTGATCATCGGCGTGATGAACTGGATGCCACTGATGCCATTGACGTTTGTTTGAAACAGAGGGTTGAGACCCGTGGTTAGGGTCCCGTCAAACATGAGCGCCACACCAACAGGTATGCCAGTCGTGGGATCAGGCACACCACCAATGTCCATTTGCCCGGCGCTGGGAAACGTCGCCGCCAAGGGATTGATGGGCCCAAAAAGCAAAAGGATGGGCTGCCCTGCTTCTCCTGAAAAAGAAAAATCAAGAGGTCCTCCGGGGGTGGCGAAGGCTGAGTAGGGCCCGTTTTCCAATGTACTCACCAATTCCCCACCCACACTACGGGCTTGGTTGATATCAAAGAGGGCCAAACCCGGCCTGGGTGCCTGGCCCGGACCAATGGGATGATTAGACACTTCGACATCGTCGAGTCCAATGACGTGAGAAGCTTGGCCAGGCATCGTGTTAACCCGAAAACGGAGTTCAATGACCTTGCCAGAAAAGGCGCTCAGATCAACCACCTGCCGTACCCAATCAAACGTGAACTGTCCTCCGACGGGCAAAGAGCCAATTGGCCCGTGAACGTCAAGCGTTAGATTGCCGAAGGGATGCTCGATGACGTCGACGCTCAGTGTGTTGTCAGGGAAATTGAAGATGTCACCGTTTTCACTGTACATCCAAAACTCAAGTCTTGGATTGGCGTTCGATTGCAGATCAAAAAGTGGCGAGAGAAGCCGGATGTCACCCAGCAAGGAGACGTTTGCCGGACTGGCGAAGAATCCTTGCCCGGTAATTCCTGTTGTATGGTCTGCTGAGGGTGCTCCCGAACCAAGCCCGACACCATCAACAAACCACCAATCGGCAAATTGGTAGGGGCCGTCATTGGCATCCTGCAGCCAGTCCGCTACCGAAATCTTCCCCACAGTTGGCGCCAGATCAAACGTCTCAAGATGGGGAAACTGATCATACACATGAGCTCCGATCCCACGATAGTGACGTGTCCGCGTGTCGTTGACAGCGACTAAGTCACCAAGAAAAGTGGCTGTGACATCGAGACGAGTCACGGACACTCCACTCATATCGGCAGGTGTGGAGAATGTGAAAGGGAGCGTTTCATTGAGGCTCAAACTTGCTGTCAGAACAAGCGATTCAGAAACCGGCGACGCCCCTGGGAAAGAATAAGAAAGAGTGATCGCTATGCCCGCAGGTAGAACCGTCGTACCTAGGTTACCGACAACAACGGAGACAGTCTCTGAAGTCGAAAAGGGCGAAAAAGTGTGGGCCACTCTCACGGGACTCGTGATCTTCGTCACTCCGACATCGATTGTTGCGGCTGTTGTTTGCCCGGTCATGCCCGCCAAGATCTCAGCTTCGCTCAATGCTCGATTCCAAATTCGAAACTCATCAATGAGGCCGGGCCAAGACGCGGTACTGAACCCGCCTACCGCCAGTCCATTTGCGCCATCCCCGGTGATGTCGACTATTCCGCTCAGAGTTGTTGATGGCTGAGGGACGCCATCGACATAGGGAGTTATGGTCATTGCGGGGGAATCGAAAACGAACGCAATATGGCGCCATCCGGGGGTCGCTATGATACCTTTGGCAATGGCGATCGGGAAACCGCTCGCGCTCAATGCAAGATTCCCGATTCCCCACGCGGGCACTTCTCTTACACGCGGTCCCCCTGTGAGTCCACCTAAGACGAAACCGCTGTTTCCCGCACCGGTTTTCTTGACCCAAGTTTCAATAGTCCAATCGCCGCTATAACTCGTCAAAACATTCGTTGAGCACAGAGGCACGAACCCCACAGGTGACCTAGTATCCAAACAGGCGTTGCCAAATTTAGGATCTGTGGTATCCCAAGTCGCCCCGCCTTGTAGCGTCACGTTGGGAGTATTGGCAAACCCCGGCACCGCCTGATTTCCCACCGTCGTTCCCACTCCGGCGTTAAATCGCAGATAGAGCAATTCCGGCCGCTGTCCAAACAAACCTTGGCAGCAGACAAAGGCCAAGAGAAGGCCCAACCAAAGAAGAGAAGAACCGGGGACTCTCCGTGTCATCCGCACTTGCTTGTTCATCGCTTGTCTCCTACGGCCGACGATAGGGCCTGCGCATGCGCCATTCTTGAAGAAGTTTCTCGGCGGGTGCGCCTCGATTCATAAGGACATTGTATCCTCGCCCCGACCGCAAGTTTTGCTGAGGTTCCATAGGACCTTGCCCAGGATTAGGATTGTTGTTGCTCACGACTGGCCTTGCTTGATATTCGAGAATAGAGGACGAGGAGCCCAGACGCAACGCAAATGCTGACGTCATCTTGAGCGAGAGCCTCCGCGACACGCGTTGGTGTTTCATTCATTGATTTTGGAAGCGATTGAAAAGTTAGTTTTCCCAGCGTCGTCTGTAGCCGCCAAACACACCTGGAGGCCGGTAGCCACTATTAGGCTGTTAAGAATAACCTGGCACGGTACCCTTGCTTTTATCGACTTGAGGATGCGATTCTGGATGAACTTCTGCCTGCCCTGGCAACAATCTTTGAGCAACTCTCTTTCCCCCAAACAGTGCGAATGGAAGTGTGGCGGTAACGGTCTCTCTTGATTGATACACGAAGCGACGAAAGGGAAATCAAGAACAAGAAGTAGTGGCGCTAGGGCGCCCCACAAGAAGACAACGAATTATCTTGCGGGAAGGTGTATTATCATGGAAGGTTGTTCTTAACAGCCCATGAATGCTCCTTCGACTCTGCACGTTGTTGCCTTCTGCTGTCGCCATCATGACACTCGATACCGCAGGCACCCCAATCTTTCGTTTGTTCGTACTACCGCAAGAATTGGACTGTT
>JAJRYU010000247.1 GCA_024275615.1 Planctomycetota bacterium | reverse complement strand
GCTCAGCTTCCGAGGAGTTTGTCATTTCCTCTATCAAGGTGGATGGGACAGTATATTTTCGTGGCGGAAATGGGAAGCGAGCATGGGCCCGGAATCTTCGTAGAATACGTAAGGACACTTAAGCGACCACTTTAATCACGGACAGATGCACGTTTTCATCGACACCAACATTCTCCTTCGATTCTTCCATTTTACAGAGGAGGAGTTAGATGCTTTATCAGATGTATTCGCTTCGCATGAGCATGGCTCGGCGATAGTTCACCTCACTGAGCAAGTGAGGGATGAATTCGCGCGAAACCGTGAAGGGAAAATCAAAGATGCCCTGAAGAAGTTCCGTGAGGGCAGGCAAGTTCCTCAGCTTCCCGCATTTTTGAAGGGGTACGAAGAGTACGGGGAAATTCGTGAGCTAACTACTCAAATCCTTGACAAGCGCAAGTCCATACTTGGGAAGGTGGACAGGGATATCAAGGGGAAGCAACTGCCAGCGGACCGTCTTCTTGAAGGGATTTTTCAGTCTTCTGAGCTCACGTCCGTTTCCGAAGAAAATTTTCAACATGCTGCCAGGAGGATGGCAGTCGGTAATCCTCCTGGGAAAAAGGGTTCGCTTGGTGATGCGATTAATTGGGAGATTTTATTGGAGTCATTGCCAAGCAATGAGGATATTCATGTCATTAGCGTGGACGGAGATTTTTACTCTCCGATCTATGAAAACTCTCCGCATAACTTTCTCTCGGAGGAATGGAGCCGAAGGAATGGTGGCACACTGTTTGTTTATCGCTCTCTTTCGGCTTTCATGAAGGAGCACTTCGATGGTATTGCATTCTCTTTCGACAAGGAGAAGGAAGCATTAATTGAAGAATTGGCTCACTCAGGAAGTTATTCCACGACCCACGCTCTTGTAGCTCAGCTTGAGCATTACAACTACTTCTCTCTAAGGGAAGCAATGAGAATCCTAGAAGCAGCCGCGCATAATACGCAGTTTGGTCATGTTGTTTGCGACCATGATGTCGCCATGTTCTTGGCTCGGATTGCCGGTCCTCATATCTCCAATATTCCTCCAGGCCGAGGCCTCACACTCCTTCAAGATGCAATCCAGAGTCTTGGTGAAGAGTAAGTGTTGGCGTCCAGTCAGCTGTTGTCCACCGATGCCGGCTGCTGGACGATAAACTCGGATGAAACTAGATTGTGAAGGGAGTAAAAAAGCCTTACCGTGTATCCGGCAAAACCAATGCAGCAACTCACTCTGACCCCCCACCAGGCTTGCTATTACGCCCATGATTTGACGCGTCGTGCAGCCGGAGGCATGGATCGCCTTTCCATGTCGCTGTTTGATGCTGCCGTAGACCTCAATCCGCATCAAATTGAAGCGGCGTTGTTTGCCCTGGAGTCACCACTGTCAAAGGGGGTTGTTCTTGCAGATGAAGTGGGACTTGGCAAGACCATCGAAGCTGGAATTGTCCTGTGCCAGCTCTGGGCCGAGCGCAAGCGACGACTTATCGTGCTTTGTCCGGCATCTCTCCGCAAGCAATGGGCGATTGAGCTCGAAGAGAAGTTCAACCTGCCTACCTATGTACTCGATGCGCGATCCTACCGTCAGGTACTTCGGGAGGGAGAATCGCCCTTAACCGGTAAAGGCATTGCCATTCTTTCTTTTCACTTTGCCCATCGCCTTGGAGAGGAAATAAAGTCCATCCCCTGGAATCTCGTCGTCATTGATGAAGCCCACAAACTTCGAAATGCCTACAGACCCAGCAATAAAGTGGGGCAAGGAATCCGTTGGGCTACTGAAGGCTGTCGCAAACTCCTGCTCACGGCTACGCCACTGCAAAATTCGTTGCTGGAGTTGTATGGCTTGGCTTCGATTATCGACGAGCACCTATTCGGCGACGTGAACGCTTTCCGCGCTCAATACACTGGCGCAGGTGCCAACTTGAGCGCGCTTCGTCAACGTTTGCGAGGTTTTTGCAAGCGGACTCTGCGCAACCAGGTCACGGAGTACATTAAATATACCGAGCGGCGCCCGATGACTCGGCCCTTTACGCCTACCGATGAGGAGCACGCACTGTATCAGGCGGTATCTTCCTTTTTACAGCGGCCGGAGAGCTACGCATTGCCCCATCGTCAACGCCACCTGACCGCTCTTGTTTTGCGCAAGCTCCTGGCATCCTCTACGCATGCGATTGCGGGGACCTTGGACACTTTGATTGACCGCTTGGAATCGCTACGTGATGACCGAAAGGACGAAGATTCTGATTTTGCCACAGCCTTGCTTGAGAGTGAAGAAATCGAAAGTGAGTTGCTTGAGGAGATTCTCGACGATGATGTGGAAGAACTTCCACTCCATTCGGAGAACACGGTAAATCGACGGAAGATTCAAGCCGAAATTGACGAATTGAAAAGTCTTGCCGCCCAAGCCCGAAGTATCGTTACGGACTCTAAGGCGCATGCACTTCTTGAGGCGTTGGACATTGGTTTTGAACAAATGGAGGAGCTTGGGGCGCAGCGAAAAGCCCTCATTTTCACGGAATCACGGCGCACTCAAGATTATCTAAAGGAGTTTTTGGAGAGCCAGGGCTATCGGGGCAAAGTGGTCCTCTTTAATGGCACCAACGGTGGGCCAGAAATTACGGCTATTTATGAGCAATGGTTAGCCAAGAACATAGGATCTGGAAAAGCGAGCGGATCTCGCGCCGTGGATGTGCGTACCGCAATCTTGGATTATTTCCGAGATGAGGCCGCCATCATGATTGCTACCGAAGCAGGGGCAGAGGGTGTCAACATCCAGTTTTGTTCCCTGGTCATCAATTACGATCTTCCTTGGAATCCCCAACGCATCGAGCAGCGCATCGGGCGGTGCCATCGCTATGGGCAGAAGCACGATGTTGTGGTCATTAACTTTTTGAATGAGCGCAACGCCGCAGATCAGCGTGTGCTTGAGCTGCTCGCGGACAAGTTCAAACTCTTTAGCGGTATCTTTGGTGCCTCCGATGATGTCCTCGGCAGCATCGAGTCCGGGGTGGATTTTGAAAAGAGAATCCTGGCCATATACCAGGAGTGCCGGACACCCCAGGAAATAGAAACAGCTTTCCAAGCCTTGCAAGCCGAGCTTGAGGAACAGATTCGTTCCCGGCTTACGGAGGCACGTACGACTCTCTTTGAGCATTTCGACGAAGATGTACACGAGCGCATGCGCTTAAGGCTTGCAGATGCCCAAGCACAACTTGATCGCTTTGGCCGCCGCTTCTGGGCGGTGACTCGTTTTATTCTCGACGGTAGGGCGCGTTTTCACGACAAAGACTTGGCGTTCGACCTCGAAAAACCTCCCCGAGAGGAGATTTTGCCAGGCCGCTACCACCTGATTTCCAAAGCAGGTCCAAAATCGGAGATTGGCAACGGGCACGACACATTCCTCTACCGACTTTCCCACCCCCTTGGGGAGCATGTTCTAGCCTCGGCCAAGGACCTTCCGGTCCCTGTGGCCCATCTCATATTCGATGTCAGCAATCATCCCACTCGGGTCCATGTCGTCGAGGCACTTCGAGGAAAATCGGGCTTCCTCACCCTCGCCCGACTTGCCTTGGAGTCTTACGAGGAGGAGGAATACTTACTCTTCTCCGGTTGCGATGATGATGGTCAGGCTCTTGACCAGGAGACGATGGAGAAAATGTTTGGGGTCTGTGGGCATATGGCTAGCGAAGCGACAATCCCAACTTCGGTTGAATATCGCTTAGCCGCTGAAGTGGAGCGCCATGTTGAAGCGACCGTTAGCCGCTCGCTGGAGCGCAACAATCTTCATTTCCAGGAAGCTCGCGAGAAACTGGAACAATGGGCGGAAGACATGGTCTTGGCTGCCGAGAAAGCGCTCCGGGATACGAAGCAGAAGATCAAAATCCTGCGCCGAGAAGCACGCCAAGCGACCACCCTTCAGGAACAGCGCCAGATTCAGGAAGACATGCGTCGGTTAGAACGGCAGCAGCGTCGCCAACGACAGGAGATTTTCAAAGTCGAGGACGAGATTATGGACAAGCGCGATCGGCTCATCGATCAACTTGAAAGTCGGCTTTCGCAACAATCACAGGTTCAGCGTCTTTTCACCGTTCGCTGGGAGGTCATCTGAGTACTGCTGGCTTCGGTTCGGTTTCTGTCGGCCACTCTTTACCGAGCCAGTCGGCCCCCGTACTCTGAAGGCCCCAGACCGAGCCATCCTGAGTCTATGGGCCGTCGGCGGCTTTAGTCCCTGAAGCGTCGTATTTTCTCAGCAGGAACAGGAGAACGAACATGAGTCCACGATTTCAGAAACTGATCACCCTCCTGCGCGAGCTGTTTCAGCTCGACCAGCCCGATCTTGATTTCGGTTTCTACCGTGTGATGCACGCGAAGAGTGCCGAGGT
>JAJRYU010000246.1 GCA_024275615.1 Planctomycetota bacterium | reverse complement strand
TCAGCTCTTGTCATGCAGCTTTCAACATCACAAAGGGCCGCTTCAGACGCGATTCGCTCGTCGTCCGTTGCGACAATGATACGACTCAGAGAAGAACATCGCTTGGCGTTTTCGACGACGTGCCAAATGAGAGTTTTTCCGGCTATTTCCGCCAGCGCCTTTTCCGGGAGTCTCGTTGACCCCAGTCGTGCTGGAATGATCCCAATGGCCACGTCGGCTCCTTTCAGTACAACAGGCAAACGTAGCAGCACGGGGCTGCTCGTTACCGTTGTCTAACGGCGGTTGCTGCTATCGCTGGGCACGGCGAGTTTGTCCAAAGGAGCAGCGCCTGTTGCCGAACTTCCCACTTGCTCAGAGAGCCCGGCGCGCTCGAACACAAAAATGGCAGCGCGCATATCCCGGAAGATCTTATATTTGGCGATGCCTTGGGCGTCATTTTTGCCCCCGGGTCGCCTGGCGATGTAGCTGTATCTGTGGCCGTCATTTTCCACAATGATGATTCCCTTGAAACCATCGCCGCGCTGAGCCTTATGGCGCAACAAAGCGGCATGGCGCTGGTGGAAGTTCTCACGGATTTGATCCGAACCACGCTCGGTAAGCGTCACAAGCAGAGAGTCTATCTGCTTATCTGTCAATATCTTATAGGTGCGATTGCGTTTGCCATTGGTGATCGCGAGCTGGCCTTTTTCGGTCTTACGCCAAGCATGTTTCTTGTTGATCACGATGATCGTCGCGCCGGTGCGCGGATCGTAGAGCAAGATGCGGCAATCCTTGATCTTGTTGTGAACCGCGGGAGCGTCATAGGTGGGATTGGCAGCACTGTCCGCCCGGCGTGGCGAACGAGTTGAGGAAGTGGCGCTGGTTCTTCCATTGGTGCTGGATTCGCAAGAGGTCATCAAAATGATAGCTGCGAGCGTTGCGAACAGCTTGATCGAGGTCGACATCGAGTAAGTTCTCCTTGTTGGCGGGCAGGCGTTGATTCTAGTCGCCGTGCGCGCGCTTTCAAGCCATGTACGTAAGGAGTTCATGTATTCGTTTCAAATCGCTAAACAGCGGGCTCCGACGCGCATGACACGGTGAAGCAAGAGCGACAATGTTGCAGCAGCACCACATATCGATGCAAGCTGGTTGTCGACAACAGGATCTGGTGATTATTTCGTTTCAACATGTCCCCCTATAGGGCATAATCGCGTGTGGTTGGTTTGATTTGACCGGGAGGGAAAACCGGCATGGGTAAGCTCGAAAAAGTTGGCGCCGCAGTAGTTGGCGTTTTGTTGTGCATCATTGTTTTTGTTGGCGTTCTGAATCATGACAAGACGTCGCCTGGCGATGTCATGAGTGAAGCAGACCGCGAAGCGGCTTCGAACCGGCCGTTGAGCCGGGATTTCAAGAGGAGCAACCTTCTTGACGGTCAAAGGCCGCCCAAGAAGATTCTAACTCTTGATGACGCAGAAAGAGATCAGCAGGCCAGGAAGGACCTCAGGAAGGTCAAGGATGACCTGTTGTTGGGGAGAAATGGCAAGAAAATCGGTGGTGCGACCGGCAAGGACGCTCCTCCGAAGAAAGACGTGCTGAAGCCCAAGCCAGCTCCGATCAAGAGCGCTTGGCCCAAGCAATATGTCGTCAAGAAGAATGACATGCTGGACACGATCTGCCGGAAGGTCTACGGCACACGTCGTATGGTCGGCGTCGTTTTGGCCGCTAATCCCGGCCTCAATGCTCGCCGCCTCATTCCCGGCAAGACAAAGATCATGTTGCCAGCACCCAAAGAGTCTGTGGTGAATGCAAACGGTGGCGCAGGTGCGCCAGCCAAGCTTGCTGTCCAGACGAAACGGCCTAGGTTCATTACCAACGGTTACGTCAGCAGGCATACAGGAAAAGGAAATGCAGACAAACGCCCAGAAAAGGGCTACTATATTGTCCGCAAGAACGATTCGCTTTCAACGATTGCGCAAAAGCAGTTGGGTAGCATCAAATTTACGAAGGCTCTTTTGAACGCCAATCGCAATTTGATCAAGAATCCCAATAGCTTGCGTGAAGGTTGGAAGCTGAAACTGCCGAACGTCAACTGAGAAGGGGGATGGGAAACGTCTAGAAGGGTACGTTTCCCTGGTTGATGCGGGACCTTTCCTCGAACCGACTGCTGCGGAATATCAACGCAGTCGTCAGGGAAGTCTCTTTCGGGAAGAGTGTCGAAGGCAAGCGACGCTCTTCCCATTTTTTTTTGGTTTTCTGCTC
>JAJRYU010000245.1 GCA_024275615.1 Planctomycetota bacterium | reverse complement strand
CACTGAGAGGATCACTAACACCCCAATCGCAAGCGCTGTTGATGATCATGTTCTGCACGCCAAATTCTTGTAAAACGCTCACCATGCGCTTGGGCGTCATTTTAGTATTTGGGTAGATTGAAAAACCCTGCATCGCACCGCTTTCATGAGTGATGCGAACGGTCTCCTCATTGCCATGATCAATCAAGACTCGCTCCATGGCGATGCCAGATTCCTTGACCATAGCCAAACAACGATCGAAGCCGGCTTTTTTGTTGCGGTGGGGGGTGTGAATCAGGATCGGCAGATCGTGCTCGATTGCCAATTGAATCTGAAGCGCGAAGTACTTTTCTTCCTTCGCGGTCATGTCATCGAGGCCAATTTCCCCCACACCGACCACAGAGTTCTTTTCCAAGTATCGCGGGAGTACCTCCATCACGGCATCGTTGACACGATCATCGTTGGCTTCTCTGGGATTGAGTCCCATCGTGCAAACGTGATGGATCCCGAACTGTTCGGAGCGATGCCGTTCCCAGCCGAGAATTGTGTCAAAATAGTCAATGAAAGACCCCACGTTTGTCCGGGGTTGTCCCAGCCAAAATGCCGGCTCCAAGACGACCCGTATTCCGTCCCGATACATGAGGACGTAGTCATCCGTAACACGGGAGAACATATGAGCGTGTGGCTCGAAAATCTTCTGGGTCATGAATTCTCGCTTCGTGGCATTTGGGAATTGTCGCTGGACTATATCGATTCCCCATAGTCAACGGCAAATCGGCTCATTGAATACTTCTTCCATGACGAAATCAACGTTGTCCTTTGCCGGTAGTTCAATTGAAGAGCCATTGTTGCTCGAAATCCCACAGATCGGGCATCCTGAGCCGAGATTTGCTGGTCTCACCGGGGATCCCGCCGCCTCTTCGGCCCTAAGTCCAAGGTGCTTAACGAGTTGGTTGAAAAAGCTGCACCACTCACATAGAATTCGCCCGTCGCCGAATCTCAGGTGAATCAAAGTCCCCGAAGTCTGGCAAGCTGGTCACAAAGGTCTTTTCTATGTTTGAGCAAACTCATCCTTGGAATGCGCTGCACAAGGCGCCCAAGGAGGAAAGAAGGCTTATGGGCCGCACTTTGACCCACCTCGCATTTTGGTGCTCGTTGACGCTCATGTTGGTGAGTTGCAAGTCGACCGACGACTACCTTATTGACCTAGCCACTCTTGATCCCACCCCTGTTTCGGGCAGGGAATTCCTCAAAGAGAAGTCCATTGTCTTTGATGCAGGACAGCTGGCACATGAGGCATTTGCCGGTCTCACAACTGCTGAGGAAATGAAGTTTTGGCAAGCAATCGCCAGTCTTTCCCACGCTTGCAATTTTCTTGGGACGGCAAAGGACCGCGCCTTGCTCCAAGCCGATGCTGCCATCCTCATCGGCATTATCCTCTCAAGGATGCCGATTCCTCCGGTTGACGATCAGCTCATTAGTATTGAAAAGGATCCGGAAGGTGTCGTTGGCGCCTTGGAGAAACTTCTTGCGGCGCGGGAAGCCCTGCGGACCGAAGGCATGATCTTGGCGCTCGATTCTCCCGACGAAGTGCAAAAACTCGAAGCTATCCAAGACCTCAAGAAGAAGACGAATCAGGACTTCGGCGACAACGCAGAAGAATGGGCTGCTTGGTTCGAAGGTCAGAAGGCCCAGATCATTGAGCAATTCATAGCCGAAAGCCAAGGGCCGCTCGAATACTTGACAAAGGTCCGATGGGACAAGGGCGTCGTCGTACGACCAATTCTAAAGTTCTTCGCGATTTGGATCAGGCAGTACGCCCAACCAGAACTCGAGCCCTATTATGTCCCTTGTGTTCTCAATATTGCGCGTCAGGCCGCTGTCTTGACGCTCACCGAATCCATGCTCCGCGATCGTAATGGTACAGTCCGCGCCGATGTTGCCGAGGCCATGAAAATGGTCCTCGATCCGGTGTTTGGCGAAGCCTTGATTTCACAGCTACCTTTGGAACGTAACCCTTACGCTGCTTCGAAAATGATTCACGCTCTAGCTGCGTATCCAAGCCGTAAGACGGTGGAGAATCTCATCACTGCCATGGCAAAGGAAGACCCACTGATTAGCCAAAATGCTGCCGATGTCTTGAAAGAACTGACAAAAGTCGATTTCGCAACTGACCGCGATGCTTGGACAGAATGGTGGTTGAAGACTGGGGTAGAACTTTGGCCTTAGTCGTCCCACAAACTCATTTCGATGGAACAGAGCGCCCTTACACTGGCGCTGAATTGCGTCCACACTGGATCTATGAGACATTTGGCATCCAAGGTGACGCGGCCGTCGCATTCATCGGACCGGCGGAAGTGAAAATTCAGTCTATGGTCGATATGGCCGACAGACGTGATGGGCTATTTATCGCTGCGGACCTCATGTTGCATTTTCTTGTTGAGAGTTTTGACCCGAGTTTGGACAGGGCTGTCCTTCTACAAAAGCTGCTGGTGCTTCTCGCAGTCGAGGAACTTACCCAGACCGTAGGAAATCGGTTGACACGCAAAGGCGACGACATCTTCTTGGGTGGCGGCAAACTCACGGTTTCCATCGCTACAGTCTCCACCGTAAGTTGCCTGATACACTTGGGCATAAACGTCACCAACGAAGGGACTCCAGTAAAGACTGGGGCACTTTGCGATTGTGGCCTTGAAACACAGCCGTTCGCAGAGAAGGTTCTCAGGCAGTTTGCGATGGAGATGGCATCGATGGCCAAGGCCACAACAAAAGTGCGAGGTGTCCGGTGAGCCAAGATGCATCTCAACTGAAGTCAATTCTCCTCTTTCTTGTGAAAATCGGCCTCCTTGCAGCTGCAGCCTTTTTGGTCAGTCGGCAAGTGACTTGGCGCGACACTATCACCGAAAAGGACGGCACGGTCCATGAGGGTGTCATCACTTCCGGCTTCGATGCCAAAGTCGGCGAGATGAAGATGGCCGACACCGACGGCAAACAATGGTCCATACCAGCTGCCGAAATTAAGTCGCGCAGTTTCGGCATCAAGACGACCTTTGCCAAGATCTCGCCTGGCAACTACGCTTTGGGGATGGCACTCATTTTCTGCATGTATTGCCTGGGGGTTGCTCGCTGGCGAGCGCTCTTACAGGCGCAGGACATTCCAGCGACGTATGGTCGCGCGTTTCGGTTGACGTTCGTAGGGTTCTTCTGGAACAACCTTATGCCTGGCATGACAGGCGGCGATGTTCCCAAGGCGATCATCATTGCCAAGAACTCCCCCGGCAAGCGCTCCGAGGCCGTGTCAACCGTTATTGTTGATCGCGTTATTGGCCTTGCTGTACTCGCTGCTCTGTCAGCGATCGCCATTCTCACGAATTTCAGTACCTTTAAGGAACAAGGTTACGTCGTCTTTAGTGTCTTGGGCATGTGTTTGCTGCTCTTTGTTTGCTTCTTTAGTCGTCGAATACGAAGGCGCCTTCGTATCAGCGACCTGCTGAATAAACTTCCAATGAGCGGAATTCTCAAGAAACTTGATGCCGCCTTCCACGGCTATCGAAACAACCCAAAGACAATCGCTTTGGCCGTCGGGTTGTCGACGATTTCACACATCTGTAACATTGGCTCGGTCTGCGTCTTCGGCGTGGATCTAGGCTTGAATGTTTCAATTACCACGTACTTTGCCACGGTCCCAATCATCTTTATTGCTTCGTCGATTCCCCTGTTTCCCGGGGGATGGGGCGTCAGAGAGTACGTTTTCATTTCAGTCTTCATGGCGGTCGGAACTGATCCCGTTTACAAGAGCAATTTGGTATTATTGAGCGTGATCATCGGCTTGTCGACCATGGCCTGGAGCCTCTTGGGCGGAATTTTCCTTTTCATGGGCCGCAAGGACGGCGAGATTCCGATTGACCTCGATGATGACGCCTGGCAGACCACCGAGTAATATCCTTAGTTTTTGGCGTGGCCTGAATTTGACTTTCACAAAAGAGACCCAGACATGACACTTCTTGTTGTTGGTTCGATTGCGTTGGACTCGGTAAGCACTCCTTTTGGTGATCGAGCCGATATCCTCGGTGGCGCCGCCTCGTATTTTTCAGTGGGTGCTTCCCTCTTCACAAAGGTCAGACTCGCCGGTGTCATTGGCGAAGATTTTCCTGATGAACATCTTGAACTCTTTCGCAGCCGCAACATTGATTTGCAGGGGCTGAGAAAAATCGAAGGTGGCAAGACCTTTCGGTGGTCGGGCAAGTACGTCGATCGCATGGACGTTGCCGAGACTCTCGACACCCAACTCAACGTCTTGGGGGAGTGCAAACCAGAGCTTCCAGACGCCTTCAGGGACTCAGAATTTGTACTCTTGGCCAATGATCACCCAGCGAACCAACTGAGTGTCACGGAGCAACTCAACAAGCCGAAGTTCATCATGATGGATACCATGAACCTCTGGATTGACAATTTCCGCGACGACGTCCTGCGTGTCCTCAAGGCTGTTGACGCCCTTGTTTGCAACGATGAAGAGGCCCGAGCATTGGGAGAAAATGCCAACCTCATTGCCGCCATGAAGAACATTAGCGCTATGGGACCGAAAACTGTCCTCATCAAGAAGGGCGAACATGGAGCCATCGTCCTTCATCACGAAAAATTCTTTGCTCTTCCAGCTTTTCCCTTGGAGGAAGTCAAAGATCCGACCGGCGCGGGCGACACGTTTGCATCTGGCGTGATGGGATTTCTTGCCCGTGAGGGCAACACAAACTTTGCGACCATCAAGAAAGCCATGTCTTACGGTACCGTCGTCGCATCCTTCAACGTCGAGGATTTCGGGCTCGACCGTCTTCGCACTTTGACTCGCGATGATATTGATTCACGCCATGCAATCTACTCGAATTTCCTGGATGTCAATGCCTAATGGGACGCAACGATCTACGGTGCTTCGTCGGAATTGAATTGCCGAACAATCTTCAGAGGCGCCTTGCTCAAGAAATAGGTTTTTTGCAACTCGCCGGAGCAGCAGTGAGATGGACGAGCAAGAAGAATCTCCATCTGTCAATACGATTCATTGGTGACGTTCGCCCTGACGAGATGATGGACATCCAGTCGGCAGTTCGTGAAGCTTGCACAGACGTCCGCCAGACACGGATCATCGTTCGAGGGATGAAAGCCCTACCGGAAGGAAAATCGACACCTAAGATAATTGTTGCCGGCGTGGAAGGCGACCTTGAGCCCCT
>JAJRYU010000244.1 GCA_024275615.1 Planctomycetota bacterium | reverse complement strand
GGTACATGCGTCCGTAGTTGGGCTCCGACTGTGGAGAGTTGCCCGCCGTCGAGACATCGATCACGTCGCAACCAAGAGCCTGGAGTGCCCGCGCGAAAACGACAGATTCTTCAACCGTCGTTCCTTGGGGCTCCAGCCAATCTGTCGCAGAAATCCGCACACTGAGAGGCTTTCCTGCTGGCCATGCTGCGCGTACCGCGGCAACAATTTCCAAAGGAAAACGCATACGATTGTCCAATGACCCGCCGAATTCGTCAGTCCTTTGATTCGACAAGGGAGAAAGAAAACTCGACAGTAGATATCCGTGAGCCGCGTGAACTTCGATGCAATCGAAGCCAGCTCGGTCGGCTCTTTTTGTGCCTTCGACAAACTGATTCTTGACGCAATCCATGTCTTCGCGGGTCATAGCCTTGGGGGCAGGCATGATGTTGTCAAAAGAAGTGGCGCTGGGGCCAAGGGTTGTCCAACCACCATTTTTCGGCAAGAGGGGTTCTTCCTCTCGATCCCAACTGTGGCTCATGGAACCCTTGCGTCCGGCGTGGGCGATTTGCAAGCCAATCTTGGCCTTGGATTGGGAATGCACGAATTGGACGATGTGCCGCCATGCTTGTTCTTGCTCATCATTCCAAATGCCGGCACATCCCGGACTGATCCTGCCCTCTGGACTCACGTTGGTCATCTCAGTGATGATGAGTCCAGCGCCGCCGATAGCGCGTGAGCCAAGGTGGACTAGATGCCAGTCTTGAGGGACGCCTTCGACGGCCGAGTATTGGCACATATGGCTGACGACGATGCGATTGGTCAAGACGACATCCCTCAGTTTCAAAGGGACAAACATCGGGGCCGGGTCTTGGCCCAGTGATGTGAGGGGAGCATTCTGGTCTGATCGATAGAAAGCCCTGGTTTTTGCGACCAATTCAGGATCGCGCATTTCCAAGTTCTCATAGGTGATCGCCTTGGAGCGTGTCATCAAGTTGAAACTGAATTGGATGGGGTCTTGAACCAAGTATCGAGCAGAGTTTTCGAACCACTCCATGCTCGTTTGCGCAGCTTTTTGTATTTTCAGGACATCTACCCAACGTGCGTCTTGGTAGCTTCGCAAGGCGCGAGGAACGTCGTCCCAGCCTTCCCGCTGAAAGGCCGCAACGAGCTCGATAGCACTTTCCATAGCCAGCTTCGTACCAGAACCGATGGAATAGTGAGCCGTGTAAGCAGAATCTCCCAACAAGACGATGTTGTCTTTGATCCAGGTCTCGTTGCGCACTGTCGGAAATGTGCGCCATATCGAACGATTGTTGAGGAGCTTGTAACCGTCCAAGTCGTCGGCAAAGAGGTCTTCAAAATAGGCTACGGTTTCTTCTTCTGTGACCTCGTCGAGGCCCGCTTTTTTCCACACCTCTTCCCGGCATTCTACAATGAACGTGCCAAGTCCTTCTTCAAACGGGTAGGCATGGACCTGGAATAGTCCGTGTTCGTTTTCTTTGAAAATGAAGGTAAAGGCCTCAAGAGGTTTGTCGGTTCCTAACCAAGTGAATTTGCATTTACGCCAATCCAAGGAAGGTTTGAAGGTATCGGCATAGGTCTCGCGGATTTGCGAATTGACGCCGTCGGAAGCAATGATCAAATCGTAGTCATTGACCTCTTCCAAGTCATTGATTCTTGTTTCAAAATGGATGATGACGCCAAGCTCAAGACATCGTTCTTGGAAAATGTTGAGGAGACTTTTTCGGCTCATGCCGCAGAAACCATGTCCAGTCGACCGGATGCACGTGTCTTTGAAATAGGTTTCGATCTCGCTCCAATAGATGAATTGGTCGATGATCTCATCATGAGTCACTTTGTCGTGAGGTTCGAAATTCCCCAGAGTTTCATCGGAGAAAACAACGCCCCAGCCAAATGTGTCGTCAGGCCGGTTCTGTTCGAAAACCGTCACTTCGGCTTCCGGAAAGGCTTTCTTGAGCAGGATCGAGCTGTAGAGGCCACCGGGGCCACCGCCAATTGTTGCGATACGCATGAGTTCTCCTATTGCGGGTCAGCAGACGATAAACCTAAGCCCCATTTCCGGCAACGTCTTGCAAGTTTGGATTTTCGAATCCCATATCGATGGCATTTGCTTTGCTTTTGTGGTTCTGGGAGTGCCTAACGTCCGACGTCTGTATCTTGTCTCATGGTCAATGAGATGCGTTTTCTTTCCGAGTCGATTCCCAAGACCCGCACCGCGACCATCTGGCCCAGTGTCACGACTTCATGGGGAGTCTGGATGCGTCGGTTCGACATCTCGGAGATGTGGACCAGACCGTCCGTTTCCAAACCGATATTGACGAATGCGCCGAACTCCGTGACATTTCCTACGGTGCCTTCCAGCTTCATGCCAACATGAAGGTCGTCCATGGAAGTAATAGTGTCTTGGAAGGTGGCGAAAACAAACTCCGAACGGGGATCCCGTCCAGGCTCGGCGAGTTCGGCAAGGATGTCGCCCAACGTCTCTTCGCCGCAACCGTTGTTCAGAAGGTCTTGTCGTTGGGCCACGTCCATATTGACTTCATGGCCCAAGAGAGCGCTGAGGTCGCTGTTCAAGCTGTTGGCGATTTTCTTGGCATGCCCGTAACTTTCCGGGTGGATGCCCGTAGCGTCCAAGATTTCCGAGCCGCCACGAATTCTCAAGAATCCTGCACATTGAATGAAGGTGTCTTCGCCGATGCCACTGACTTGTTTGAGCGAATGACGTTCAGTGAAGGTGCCGCTTTTTTTGCGATGAGTGACGATGGCCTTTGCTGTGCGCCGATTGAGTCCGGCGACATGACGCAGAAGTTCCGCGCTTGCCGTATTCAAGTCGACCCCTACCTTGTTCACACAACTGGCCACCTCGTCATCAAGCGCTGCACTTAGCTCTTTCTCGTCGAGGTCGTGTTGATATTGACCGATGCCCAAGGAGCGAGGTTCAATTTTGACTAGTTCCGCAAGGGGGTCTTGGAGGCGTCTCGCAATGCTGACAGCACCGCGTAGGCTGATGTCCAAGTCAGGGAGATCTTCCACGGCTAGTTTGCTCGCCGAGTAAACCGATGCTCCTGCTTCGCTGACTCTGACGACTTTGGCTTCAACGTGACCAAGAACGAATTCCCGCAGAAACTGATGAGTCTCCCTTGAGCCTTGGCCATCGCCCAAGGCCAAGAGTTGAACTTTGTGCTGGCGGATCAGGTGTATCAAGGAGCCCTTGGCGCGATCGATGTCTGGGCGTGGCGGGGTGGGGTAGATGATGTCAGTAGCCAGGACCTGCCCGTTTTCGTCAATCACTGCGATCTTACAACCGGCACGAAAGCCGGGATCCAGAGCCAAGATTCGCTTCGAACCAGCAGGGGCCGCCAAGAGCAGATCCCTAAGGTTGTCGCCAAATACGCGAACGGCTTGGGCGGACGCTTCCTCTTTTCTCTCGCGGACCAATTCGCGAGCGGCTGCCGGTGCCAAGTGGAAGTCGAGGGCAATTTCTATCGCCTCTTTGAGATCAGGCCATTTGAATTGTTCCTT
>JAJRYU010000243.1 GCA_024275615.1 Planctomycetota bacterium | reverse complement strand
ACCCAGCCACCTCCCCATCCTTGGTTGCCCTAACGACTAGCCAGGTTCCTGTGATCGCATGGCAAAAGCGGTATATGACCGTTCGCGAGTGTGCAAAGCTACAAAGCCTCGGTGATCTAGAGCATTTCCCCTCGTCGAAAACTCGAGCCTTTAAAGCACTGGGAAATGCAGTCAATGCCAACGTTGTAGAACTCGTGGCGGAGAGACTGCTGGAACGCGGGGCCGAGATTTCAAGCACCCATTGCGAGAGTCACAATTGCTTCGACGACGCACTTGCAACCGGCCGACGGAGAAAAAAGTGGCAATTCAGATAAAATATGCAGAGCTTTCGGACTTTTACTTGGACCCCAAGAACCCGCGTCTTGGGCGATCGGCGCACATGGCACATTTGCCGCAAGATGAAGTCTACAATCGCATGCGAGATTGGTCGCTGGAAGAGTTGGCGACCTCATTTCTTGAGAGCGGGTTTTGGCCCCATGAGGCTGTACTTTGTGCAATGGAGGAGATTGATGGCGAAGACAGGTTCGTCGTCATAGAAGGAAACCGGCGCATCGCTGCACTGAAGCGCCTCAAGAAGACCTACGAGGGCGAAGAGCGCTCCCGAAAGTGGTTGGAGTTGATCGAAGACACGGACGAGCCGAGAAAACTCTTCGACAATGTTCCGTATTTTCTCCTCGAAGATCGCAGTAAGGTAGATGCCTTCCTTGGTTTCAGGCATGTCACCGGCATCAAAGAATGGGCCCCGCCCGAGAAAGCCCAATTTATCGCCAAGCTGATCGACGAGGGCGGGCTTGGTTATCGCGAGGTAATGCGGAAGATTGGCAGCAAAACTCCCATCGTGGAGAGGAACTACATTGCCTATTGCATTCTCACTCAGATGGAATCAGTTGAAGACTTAAGCATCGACGAAGTTGAGAAGAGATTCAGCGTCTTATTCCTGTCTCTTCGCTCGAAAAGTGTTCAAGAGTTCCTAGGAGTGGAAAACAAATTTGGCATTGAGCCGAGTGACGTCAAGCCGCCTATCAAGGAAGACAAGATTGGTCAATTAAGGGAGTATTCACGGTGGCTCTTCGGCGACGGTGAAAATCCAGCCGTCGTTAAAGATTCCCGCGATGTTGATCGGTTTGCTACCGTACTCGCCTCTGAAGAGGGTTTGCAATATTTGCGCGCGGTTCGCACCCCAAGCTTGGAGAAGGCGTTCGTAATTTCAGGGGGAGATCAAGAAGAGGTTTACGAGTTGATATCCACCGCTGCCTACAACCTTCAAGAAGCGCTGTCATCGATCCACCTTTACAAAGACGACGAGCGCTTGATCGCAATTTCAAAGAGGCTGGTCGCCAACGCAGATCAGGTTCGAAAGACTCTTGAGATTTTAATCATATGATCCAAGTCCCGCAGGTCGGATTTAGCCGGTCCGTGAATAAGTCGAACGTTTCCTCCAACCCTCTGGGAGATTGGCTCGAAGCGACGATTCTGTTCGACCAGAAGGAAGTTGCTAAGAGCGATGTGGTCGATATTTTGATTGAGTATCAGATTTGCCCTGACGAGGCACAAGACTTGGCCCATGGCATAGCGTCAATGGGGTGGGATGAGCTTCGCCAACGACAGTCTTGGGGCGGCCTTCCAGATAGCTTCGTGATCGCCCCAAATCGATTGACGGATAACACGCGGTGGATGGAAAGTCCCATTCGCTCATTCTTCCTGCTCTTGTCCATGTTTAAGATTTTTCCCGATTGGGCGGAGGAGAACCGCGACCACGCAACCCAAGGGAACCTCTTTGAGGAGGTTGTAGAACTCATTTGCCCAGCGCTGTTACCTGGATGGGATGTCTATCGAGCAGGCTGGTCAGCTGAGAACGCGCAAGATGTTCCGGAGATAGTCGAGGAATTGTGCGGTCGCCTTTATGTCAAAGGAGCACTTGACCTGGATGCATGGCACTCGCCGGATGCCAAAGACGCTGGCTTGGACATAGTCTGTTATCGGACTTTCTCTGATTGCAGAGAGGCTCTTCCTGTCTACTTCCTTCAGTGTGCAAGCGGGAAGAATTGGCGCAAAAAAGTGGAGACCCCAAATGCGGATGTTTGGCAGAAGCTATTGAATTCGGCGGTGAAGCCAAGCACTGGAATCGCCGCGCCCTTCGTGATCGAAGAACGAGAGTTGAAAATCGCCGGGTTGACAGGCCAAACAACCATTTTTGACAGGCCGAGACTGCTCAGTGCCGCTACTGGTGCAAATATACAGCTGCCGGACGAATTAGCGGCGCGTCTT
>JAJRYU010000242.1 GCA_024275615.1 Planctomycetota bacterium | reverse complement strand
GAGCCTCAAGATGGACTCATGGCCGTTCCGCCGATCGCGTCCTGCCGTTTCGTAACGATGACATCCACTTGCCTCTCGGCATGTTTCCTGCCGACCTTGATGGAGATGGCCAAGACGAATTATTGATCGTCTACCGAGTCCTTGGCAAGCGGCATGCCCGCCGCTTCGATCTCATTCACTGGCAATAAGAGAATCCGCCCCAGTCCGGAGAGGCAACACCTCGTCGAAGTCCTCTTTAGTTTCTTGCCATGGCTCCTGGGCGGATGGAATCTGTGTCCTCCAATCAACGGACTATCGTTTTTCTTGGTCTCCGCTCAAGAAACTTTTCACTTCCTGGGCGATCGGCAATGTCATGGTGATTTCAGTGCCAAGATTCTCTGCGCAAGTCGCGGCGATTTGTCCTTGGCAGCGATGTGCGAAAGCTTTGGCGACACTCAGGCCGACAGCCGCAACGTCTTCACCCAAAATGATCTCTGGGCTGCAAGGGTCCAGGAGTTGGACTAGATCAGGGCTTATTTGACTGTTCTTGCCGCCGACACGGATCGTGATCATGTCGTTCTTCTCAATTGCCGCTGTCACCCTGACTTGGTTTTCTTCTTTTCCGAGAACGACGTAGATCATGAAATAAAGGGCAAGCGTGAGAGAATCCGGGTCCATTCTCAGGCAAGTGGATCGCGTGTTTGGAGTGTCGTAGTCGATCACCGTCGTGGGGCCAAATTCCTCAGCGAGGATCTCGATGGACTGGGCAAGTGCTGGCCAAAGGTCAGTTTTCCGGCGAGCACCTCCCAATCGGCTCGCCATTTTAGTGAGTTGATTGATGTTCTCAGACATGTTTCTGGCTGCGACTTCGATCTTCGCAACGGGTTGTCTTGCCGTCGGTGCCAGACGTTTGGCAACATCGCAGTTGCCAAGGACTACTGTGAGGCGGTTGTTGAGTTCGTGCCCAAGGTTTCCAGCTAAGTATTGAATAGCCTGAACCAGGCGTTGTGGATGGTCATTCATGATGTGTCGCTTCTACTTTGTTGGCCATCCTACCTCAAATCGAGTTATCATGGGGCATGAGCAAAATGATCACGAAGAGAACCGTTTGCAGCCGAGATTGTCCTGACGCTTGTAGCATCTTGGTTGATGTCAAGGATGGCGTCGCCCAAGCTATGCGCGGCGACCCAGAAGATCCCGTGACCAGAGGATTTCTCTGTGAGCGGACTTCCCGTTTTCTAACCCGACAGAATGCTGCCGATCGCTTCCTGTCACCCATGCTCCGTGTTGATGGTGAGCTTCAGCCGATTGGCTGGGATGAAGCTCTTGACCTTGCAGCGAACAAGCTCTTGGAGGCCAAGGAAAAGTACGGCCCGGCGTCAATTCTCAGTTTCCGCTCAGGTGGTTCGCTGGGCATGTTGACACGCTTGACATCCCATCTCTTGTCCCTCTTTGGCCCGGTGACCATGAAGTCCGGAGACATCTGTTCAGGTGCGGGAGAGGCGGCTCAAGTTGCTGACATGGGAATCTCCGAAAGCCATGACTTCTTTGACACCCTCAATAGCAAGCTTGTCGTGCTTTGGGGCAAGGACGTTCACACTTCCAGTGTTCACCTCTTGCCAGTTCTGAAAGAGGTTCAAGCTCGTGGCGGCCGTTTGGTGGGGCTCGATGTCAGGGCCACGAAACTCAAATCTCTTTGTGACACGTTCTCATTGGTGTCGCCCGGAGGCGATCTCTTCTTGGCTCTGGGTTTGGCTCGGCATCTTTTTGACACCGACCAAGTTGCAGCAGATGCCGCCAATTTCTGCGATGACTTCGAAGCGTATAAGAACCTGGTTCATCAATTCGACGCGCCTGGCTGGGCTGCACAAGCGGATGTTGATGTGGCTTTTCTAAGAGAACTTGGCGATGCTCTGATAGCAGAGGCTCCCGTATCCTTTCAAATCGGCTGGGGACTCGCTCGACGAAAGTTGGGCGCCACCACCGTAAGAGCCATTGATGCCTTGTCCGCCATCAGTGGCAACCTCGGCGTCAAAGGTGGGGGAGCAAGTTTCTTCTACGGGCGTAGTTCTCCTTTTGACACAAAATTTGGGTTTGACATCCCTATACCTCCGCGCCGCCTACCCGAGTCGCTCCTTGGGCAGGAAATCCTCGCTGCCAAGGACCCGGGTATTCACGTCGTTTGGATCACGGCCGCCAACCCAGTGTCGATGCTGCCCGATTCCCACGTTGTGAGAGAAGCACTCGCGAGCCGCGACTTTGTTGTTGCGGTGGAAACACATCCCACGGACACAACCGATGTTGCTGATTTGGTATTGCCAACGTTGACCTTGCTTGAAGATGACGACATTATGGGTGCTTTTGGCAACCATTTTCTGCGGGCATCGACCCCGGTTGTTGATGCTCCAGAAAATGTCTGGCACGAACTTAAAATCGTCCAAGGCATGGCCGATCGTTTGGGGTTGGGCGAGATGTTTCGAGGCTCAGTCCTCTTGTGGAAAGAAAAAGTCACTGAGAGTATTCGCGGCGCTGGTTTGACCCTTGAAGAGTTGGGTGAACGTGCGTGCAAGAATCCATTCGCTGAGGATATTTTGTTCGCAGGTCAGAAATTCCCCACCAAGACAGGCCGCTTCCAGCTCTTGACTGAGATCCCTGCGTGTGACTCCGAAGACAATGAGTTTCCTCTGCGGTTACTTGCCACGTCTTCACCCAAGGCTCAGTCGTCGCAATGGAGTGTTGATCCGAAGGGTCTTGTTGATCGTGTGCGGATTCACCCTGCGGCTGCGGGAGAATTGCGTGACGGCGATCGAGCACGTCTTGAAAGCAGCCGCGGAACTATGGAAGTCACAATTTCCTTGGACGCCAACCAACATCCTCAGGTTGTTGCGATGCCCAAAGGCGGCATGTTTCGCCAGGGGGCTTGTCCCAACTCTTTGGTTCGGGCAGTTACCACGGATGCAGGAGGGGGTGCCGCCTATTACGACGAGCCCGTTCGCCTTGTGCGTCTCGGACATTAGGAACCACTAACCTGGTTCCTAACGTCAGATCAGGGTTCTTCGATTCGGATTTGAAGCCTTGTTGCCGAGCCGGATAGGAGCTCCACTTTCTGGCGTCTCGGAGGGCGGGTGTTGCCGTACCGAAGGGAAACGGTGTAGGACCCCGGGGAAACCTGGAATGTCGCCTCCTTTTGATCGCTTAAGACCAGCTGCTTGTTACTGCCGTCTCGACAGTAGACATTGACGATCGCCATATCCCCAAGGCCATTCTCCGGATAGACGAAATCGAGAATGAGGCTTGCTGGTTTCTTGAATCGAATCTCACCCAGCGAATGTTTCTCCTTGGCCTTCAAACCTAGGTGTCGGAGCTTGATGCGCCCCAAGTTTTTTGCCGCTATTTCCATGCGGTAGCTGCCAGCTGGAAGAGGACCGATATCGAATGAACCGTCCTTGTCTTGTACTTTGTAGACACGTCCTGACGTCGTTTGCGCCAGCCACAACACGATTTCAGTTTGTGCGGGTCGTTTCCCTTCCGCATCCACAATTCGGCCCGTGAAATGTGAG
>JAJRYU010000241.1 GCA_024275615.1 Planctomycetota bacterium | reverse complement strand
GGAGAAGGTGTCCAACAGGCGCTTTTGAAGATGCTGGAAGGCACAACCGCCAACATTCCACCCCAAGGTGGACGCAAGCACCCTGAACAACAGTACATTGCCATGGATACCACGCAGATCCTCTTCGTTTGCGGCGGTACTTTTGTTGGGCTACCGGACATAATTGCCAAAAGGATCGGCGAAAAACTCATCGGCTTTGGCAACCGTAGTGGCAAACAAAACGAGATCCTCATTGACTCCAATGACGAAGCAGCAAAGCACCAGTTGCTCCATCAAGTCGATACTGACGACTTGGTGCATTTCGGCATCATTCCAGAGATGCTTGGCCGCTTGCCGATCACAGCAGTCTTAGACCCCTTGTCGATAGACGACTTGGTGCGTGTCATGACCGAACCCAAGAATGCCATCATTAGGCAATATCAACACCACTTCGCCCTGGAAAACGCCAAATTGTCCTTCACCAAGGAAGCGCTCAAGGAATTGGCAGAAAGAGCCATCGCCAAAGAAACTGGAGTCCGCGCGATTCGTTCCATGGTTGAAGAGATTCTCTTAGACACCATGTTCGATTTGCCTGACCTCTCGAGCGATTCTCCCAAGACATTTGTGATTACCCCGGACAACGTGAGCGGCGAAAAACCAATCAAAGCCATTTCTCACCGAGGCAAGAAGAAGAGCAAGAGGAAAAACTCCGCCTAAGAGCTCCTTGCTCGAGACTCTCATGTTCCTTCATTTTTGCTCCCAACTCATGGAAACACCATGACCTCACGGAATTCTTCATCCTCACGTCTCTCCGATCTCAGTCGCGAGGAACTTGAGACTCTGACAAAAGCGTCCGGAGAGTCCTCCTATCGAGCGGGTCAGGTCTGGCAGTGGCTTTCCCAAAAAGGTGTCTTCGATCTCGACTCAATGAAGAACATTCCCGCTAAGCTCCGCACTTATCTGAATGATCAATGCCCAGCTTCGGCATTGGCAATCACACACAATTCCATAGCTGTTGATGGTACAGAGAAAGTTCTCTTCACCCTCGAAGACGGCAAACTCATTGAGTCCGTACTCATCCCTGCGGAAAAGAGAACAACGATCTGTCTATCTTCTCAAGTCGGTTGCGCCGTAGGCTGCTATTTTTGTGCGAGCGGTATCGATGGCGGCAAACGCAACTTGACCAGCGGGGAAATGTTCGAAGTTTTTATGACCATGCGACGTTTGTCTATCGATGCTGATCGCCCGGTAACGAATCTCGTGGTCATGGGTATGGGTGAGCCCATGTTCAATTTTGAAAACTTGATGACAACGCTTGACCGTATCAATGCTAAGGACGGGCCCAATTTTGGCGCGCGTCGCATCACCGTTTCCACCGTTGGCATCGCCGCTGGCGTCGCAAAATTCACAGCATCCAAGCGTCCTTACAATCTCGCATTTTCTCTACACGCACCGAATGACAGGTTGCGCCGCAAGATTGTCCCATTGGAATCTGCCATGACTGTCGAGGAGATCAGGCAAGCCGCCCTTCTCCACCTCAGGGAAACAGGCCGGGAAGTGACCTTTGAATATGTCATGTTGAAGGGTGTCAACGATGGGCCAAGGGAAGCGAGAGAACTCCGCAGACTGATGAAACACACCCAGGCGGCAGTGAACTTGATCCCCTACAACCCTGTGCCACAACTGGATTTTGATCGTCCCGATGATGGTGCCATTGACCGCTTCGTCGACATCCTGCTTGAAGCCGGTGTCAAAGTCAGTGTTCGTCGCCGCAAGGGAGCGGACATCAATGCGGCCTGCGGGCAGCTGGCATTGCGAAAGTCACACTAGAGCATCGCTCCCCAGGAGCCAGTTTGGTGGTACCAGCCCAGGCGAGTTGTCGAACTGCGCTACGGGTTGAGGTGTGAAGGGGCTGGTACCCTAAGACTGGTTCCTGAAGATAATCTTGAGATTTTCAGGGTGAATTGGTCAGCCGCAGTCTTCTATCCCCTGAGCGGCAACTCCAACAGGTAGAAGAACCATGACCTCAAATGTTAACCCACCTACTCTCGATGCCCTACTCGTACACGCCAGATTCCTTAGATCCCTCGCACAACAACTTGTCGGACCAGACATGGATCCAGACGACGTTGTTCAAGAAACTTGGCAGCGCGCCATCACCAATCCACCCAAGACAGCGGAAAACCTATCTGGTTGGTTAGGCACGACCTGTCGACGCATTGTCCACCAGAGGCGTCGCCAAGAAGTCAATGCACGCAAGCGAATGAAAGAAGCCTCACGCCCGGGAGAGCTTGCCAGCGAAAATCATCAACGCAAGGAAACCTTCCGCATGCTTGCCGATGCTGTTCTCGCATTGCCTGAGCCCCACTGCGCAACCATGATTTGGCGAACACTCAAGAGCTGGCCCGCTCCTCTCGAATAGCCAGCGATTCATGTGGTACGGTCTATTATTGCGAAGCCATAATCGACAACCGACACGGCGATCAGGCACGATGTCGCGCACCTTGAAGGTAAGATGGCTATCGGGAAGACAATCCATCAAGTGATCTGCCACGCTCATTTACACATGGAGTGTCAAATCTACCACTCCTCCCAAGAAGTCCAAGTCCTTCGAGCCATACACTCTGAGGAACGACCATTCGCATCCCGAACTCGCTCGTCTCCGATTCCTTCGCGAAGCCGTCACCAAGATCACTGAATCCGCGAAAGCCCCTCCACTTTGTTCATGACGCTGGTTTGGTTCACTTAGACATTAAGCCCCAGCCCATCCGGGATTCTATGGCAACAACTCGTCACAAGTTAGGCGCTGGGTCCTCGTGGGCAGCAAGGTAGAACGTCGTGGCAAACCGAGCTGACAGAAGTGACCTTCAGAAAATCAACAGATCCATGCCAACTCTCAAGACGGGAGATTCTCACCGAACTTGGTAGTCATTAATCCTGGATCAACCCACGATAGAGATTGGTAAAACTACCAACGCCGAGATTGCCCAAGGAAGCACCCACGCACTGGACTCCAAACCTGACACCAACGATCGCAGGAATGTTCGGAAAAGTAACGGGATATCCAAACCCCTGATCGATAGGGAAATCGAGAAAAGGATTCTGTGAGTCGCCAGCCAAATAGAGACCATAGGAGTTGAAGAAGAAAGGAACACCGTCGAGGAGTCCAAGATAGAGAAAGCCAATGCCTGGGGCGCCCAACATGGCAAAGATCATTGTCTGCCCGATCACGGGTTGACCAGCTTTTGCCATGAAGAACGGAGCGGGCTCATAGGCCCCCATG
Organism: Planctomycetota bacterium; assembly: GCA_024275615.1. GTDB lineage: Bacteria > Planctomycetota > DRQF01 > S139-23. The sequence continues at coordinate 4,862 of JAJRYU010000241.1, read as the reverse complement.
TCCGACAAAGCGAAACCATCCAAGTCCAAATCCGCAATGCGTGTCGACTCTACGTGGTCCGTCGCAACAAAGAGAGACACAAAGAAATCGGCAGTTCCCACGCAAGGAGACGCAGGATCAAGAAAGAGATTGCCAACCGCAGGAGAAGAGTCGATGAACATCGGGTCAGAATTGAGATTGCCATTCATGCCTGCCAACGACGAATCGCCATCGGATGAGAACAAGTTCGAACTTGATGTGCCAAGAAAATTGGTGCCATTTCCATAGGAGATCGAGTTCTCGATTCTTCCACTATAAAGCGACTTGGCTTCAATTCCGGTTCCCGTACACGCCGTGACCGTCGCGTGCCTGAGATTGGGTACCCCATCTATTCGAATGCCATTGACACAATCGAAAGCGACCAAGTTATCAACGTGGCCAAAGGCAGCGGTAATCTCAAAAGCGCGCGTTCCAGACCCCTCCACTCTAACCGAACGAAGAATCATGTTTGACGAATGGCAAGTCAGCCCTGGCAGGCCCGCGTTACCAGCATTGCGGATGCGCAAGAATTCGACTCGACCGGCGAGAGCCCCCGAAGCGATGTTAACGCCACGCCAATCACCAGGGGAAGATGAACTAGGTCCGTCCAAATTTGTGTCGCCCCCGAAAGCGTCATCCGCAATTGTTGTCAACACAACAGGCTCAATGCCAGTGCCAATGATGAGCATGGTTCCACCAGAAACGACCAAACTCTGGGTGGCTGCCGTGAACTTGATGATGCACCCCGATTCGATTCTCAGGGAATCCCCGGTTGCGACGGAGAATCCGCTGGCAGCGATACACGTACCATCAATGAGCGATCGTTTCAGAATAACGTCGTCTGGTCCAACAACGGATGTCACGACTCGGGGACTATTCGCCAAGGTGTTACCGATCGCTGTGTTGTCGCGAAGGTTCTTGAAGTTCGTCAACCTCAAATTGTTCATCGAACGTTTGTTGTTCTCAAAACGACAGTTTCTGATACTCGGAGAACCATCAACTTGAGAAAAGTCTAGGGCTTCGTCCAAACAGTATTCGATGAGACAATTGCTCATAGCGACATCACCAGACCCGAAAGTGATCGCGCCCAAACTGACATTCCCAGCGAAACGAAGTTTCACGTGACTTAGGATGCATTGAGTAGCGCTCGGCTGAAAGTTGATGCCACGCCAAGACCCAGGTCCGCCCACCGTTGCTGCCCCATTGCCGTTCGTATCTCCGCCAAACACATCGTCGTTTATCTCAGTGAAGACCACTGGATTAGCGAGATTTCCGAGGCACTCCAGAGTACCCATGACTTGCAGACCAAAACTCGGTGAGTTGAGCTTTACGACCACACTTTCTTCGAGAGTGAGCTTGCGGGACGAAGGAATAGACAATGTGTTGCTGTTGACCAAAGTTGAATTGAGAAGGTTGTCTATGCTTAGGGTGACATCCGCGTCCAGTATGCCATCCGCACTGCGGACCGCATTTAGAGTTGTGTTTCCGGTGGCAGAATTTCCACTGAAACCTTCCAAGGCCTCCGTGGAGAGTGTCGTGATCGGGATCGTACAACGATCAAAAATGCATCCGGTGACAATGGGCCGTGCCAGGGAAGTCACGTCCAATGCAACCGCAAGGCAATCTTCAATTGAACAAGATGAGAGAGTAGGATTCGAATCAACAACTCTGATGCCAGGCAAACTAAAATTCCCGCCGAATCTCACTTTGAATCCTGTGAGAACGCTCGCGGACGAGCCCGCGTTTAGACTGACGCCGCGATGACTTCCAGGCGCCCCCATGGACGCCCCGTCTTTGTTGCTGTCCCCGCCGAATGCATCGTCGGTCAGGCTGGTAAGTACAACAGGGCTGCCGCCCGTGCCATTGGTGATCAAGGTGCCATCGATGCTGAAGCTCTGCGAACTTGCCCCTACTTTGAAGACGATCCCGGCACCGATGGTGAGAGTCGAACCCGATCCGACGTTGATACTGGCCCCGAGTTCGAATGCACCACCGATCTGATTTAGAGCCGAAATAGCGACATTTCCCGAAACTGTCCCCGAAGAGATGCGCATGACATCACGCAACGAGTTATTGGCCGCGGTGCAGTTCGTGAAGTTTTCGACGTTTTCGATGCGGACGTTGTTGACCGAACGCTTGTTGCCATCAAAATTGCAATTGACAAAACTCGCGGAATTCGCCGTCCCGCCAAAACTCACGCCATCGGCCAGGCAATCAACAACACTGCAATTTGTGAATGTCGGTCCGGTGCCATTCACTTGAATGCCGCCTTGGTTGATATTGCCTGCAAAAGCAACGGTCGTGTGACCAAGAAGACTACCAACTTCGGTATTAAGAAATTTCAGGCCGCGCCACTTGCCAGGAATGCCAAGAGACAAACCATCGTTGTTGGTGTCACCACCACGCGAATCATCGCTGAGGCTCGTCATGCTCACGGGATTTCCGACTGTGCCATTGCAAATCAAAGTTCCTCCGACTTGGATGGATTGGTTCGTGCTATTCGCCTTCAATACCACGCCAGCATTCAAAGTTAGCGTTTGCATTGCCGCAATGACAATATCCGCAGAGAAGATGTGAGCGCCGCCCATGACGGTATTGCCGTCAATCGTAAGTGGTAGATTCACACTCGCGGTGGCAATTTGCCAAGAGTTGTGTATTGAGTTGTTCATCGCCACGTTGTTGGTGAGCGCAGGTAGAGCTTCAATGGACATCTGTTTCCCAGGCACGTCACCATTTTCGAAAATGCAACTATCGATGACCGGCATGCCAACAAAATTGAAACCGATGGCGCCTGCGGCGTAGTCACGAATTCTACACTGGCTTAAGTTGATGCCGCCACCAAAAGTCCGAATTGCAGCAGTGCCAAAGTTGCCAGTATACCGGACCTCAAGGCCAACCAGATTCCCACTCCCAGTCGAGCCGTCAAACGTGAGACCCCGCCAAGTTCCGGCCGAAGGCGTCGTTGCGTTGCCATCGCCGTTGGTGTCGCCACCGACCGTGTCGTCCTCGATGCGAGTGAACACGGCTGGAGAAGCGAGGGAAGCAGTCACATTGAGAGTTCCGTCAACGTCTACGACCGCACTATTGGAAGTAAGCTTGACAATCGCCCCGCTTTGGACCGTGAGCGTTTGCCCCGCCGGGACCTTGAAGGTGGAAGACGTGTAGACAGTGCCGGATAGCAAGGGTCCCCCCGAGCCATCGAAAATTTGCCCACTCAAGACAACTTGGGACATTGCGGGCAAAGCCGTCACAATGAGACAACATGAAAACATGAAGGAAATGGCGCGCGCGTTCATGGATTCAGATCCCTTCAGATTAACAGCCCTCAGGATGTCAAATACGAAGTTGAACTTGACGAACTCATAAAACAAACAGGTGCACAAAGAGGTTTGCCTGTTCGAAATAGAGAAATGGGCCTTCTCTGACCATACAGCCAATGGGGGCAGTTGGATACCCCGATAGCGTGGGCTTTTCCCACCAGCATCTTGGTCGTCTGCTCGTCGTCGGTTGCCACCCGAGGAGATCAACGCGAACTCCGACGCGATTCCTTCACTCACGAGTGATTAGCGGCGCTCGGAGCACTCCGGGGTGAAGCGGCGTCTTGCCTTTCTTTTCACGTTATTAATCTGACTGTTCTTGACTGAAAGGTGTCCTTAATCTTGGACCCAGCACGATCGCTCGCCAAGCGAGCCTCTCGAACAACAAGTTCAAAATGAAAATCAGCACTCCGGTTGGTGCTTACCATCACTCCAAAGTCCCTGTGAAACGACGGGAAGTGCAGGACGTCACTCCTGCACTCCCCTTTTTTTCCTTGTCCTCAAGTCGGCAAGAAGCCCAAGACGCGGCTACTTGAGTTTTCTAAGAGGATTCTTCGAAGCTGGCTTGGGTTCATTGGGCACGACTCCGTTTAGGGCGACTATTTTCCCCGAACGCCATACGACAAAGTTCAGTTTGCCGCCGGGATCAATTGCAACAAAAGATGATTTGAGGTCATTGATCGTCATGAGGTTTTTGCCATTCAAAGAGAGAATGACGTCGTTGGCGGTCAAACCAATCTTCTGAGCCAGAGAACCTCTTGTCACTTCAGCAACGTAGATACCACCCACATGCTCACCGTCACGTGACAGCTCAAGAGCCAAGTCAGTCGGTGGCAATGAGACCTGCACGCCTAGCTTACCTTTGGGATTGCTTCGGTTCAAAGGCAGACGTTGCCAAGGAGGTGAACGATCGAAATCGAATTCCAAACGGCCATTCGTTGTTCGCTCAAACAGCTGGCGCAGGCGTTGTTCGAGATTCTCAAATGCCTTGTTGTCAAACCCAGGAAGAGTGTTGCCAATGGTACTGCGGTCAAGCAACCTCTTGAGCCTTTCATTCATCTCTTTGGAGAGACGATCATTGAACTGTATTGGATTGCGACCCGGAGAGACGACATTGAATCTTACCGAAGCGTTCTCGAAAATGCCGCTGCCTTTGTAGCGTTCATAGATATCGGAGTAGGCCTTCTTGAATTCTTCTAGATTCGCCGCCTTGTAGCTTGAGGACTCTGAGTTTTTTTCATTCGCCCTTACCGTAAATTCGACGCCGTCTTGATTGACCCGCCAAGTGAGCAACTCACCGTTGTAAGTTAGTGACGACATGCTGCTAAATTGGACAGAAGAATTCCCCTGCCAAGGCGAGCCTTGATTAAAGTTCTTCTCGAACGTCTCGTCCATGCGCCGCCGAAATTCCTCAAAACTCTCAACAGCGCCGTTTCTCGGGAGGGTGCGGAGACGCGATCTTTGCGGCTGGCGGTCTTGGCGTTCGTCGATACGCTCTAATCGCTTCAGTCGAGGTGCTTTGGGGCT
>JAJRYU010000240.1 GCA_024275615.1 Planctomycetota bacterium | reverse complement strand
GGACAGGCGTTGTCATCGGGCCTGGGGGCGGAGCGCTCTTGAAAATGCTCCTACCATTTAAGTTGGGCCTAGGTGGCAGATTGGGCAGCGGTGCTCAGTGGATGAGTTGGGTAGATCTTGACGACCTTGTACGGGCAGCGGTTCTGGTCACTGAGAACGCAACTCTATCTGGCCCAATCAATGTGGTTTCTCCTGAAGTGGTTACAAACGCTGAATTCACCGAGATATTGGGGAGGGTATTGGGCAAACCAACTTTCTTGCCGGTACCAGGTTTCGTCTTGAAGTTGGCTCTTGGGGAAATGGCTTCGGAACTCCTCTTGGCATCCACACGGGTGAGTCCAAATCGTCTCAATGAGGCTGGATTCAAATTCCTTCGGCCGACGGCGGAGGGGGCGCTCCGCAATGCCCTTTCTTGAGACAAGTTTGCCATTTGCAACACGTCCTCTTGGCGGTGTTGGCGGGCGTTTGAAAGAAACTCCAGATGATTTTCTGGTGACAGAAGTTCCACTCTACGAACCAAGTGGCGAGGGCGATCATCTCTATTTGGATATTGAACGCAGGGGCATGGAAACTCGTATGGTCCTCAAGCGTCTTGCCGAAGCTTTCGATGTGAATCCAGCAGACATTGGCTGTGCCGGACAAAAAGACAAACAAGCGGTTGCTCGCCAGTGGTTTAGCTTGCCATGGCGAATGGACTGCGCTGAAACCGCTGAGAGCAAGTTGGCCGCATGTCCAGAACTAATCCTTCATCAAGCGTTGCGACACCAGAACAAGTTGAGGAGAGGTCACAACCTTGGCAATCGATTCGTGATTCGACTGCGTGGAGTTTCTCCCGATGCCACACTCATCGGGGAAATTGCTGACAAGATCCGACATGCTGGCATCCCCAATTTCTTCGGTCCCCAGAGATTCGGTGGTGATGGCAGAAACGCCGAAGTGGGCAAGGCTCTCTTGTTGGGACGGCGAATCCGCAGTCGCAGCCAACGGACCTTGATGCTCAACGCTTGGCAATCTGAACTTTTCAATCGTTGGCTGGCGCGACGCATAGAACTGACTGGCCTCGATCAAGCTCTCATTGGCGACATCGCTCGGGTTGAGGGGCGGGGAGGGCTCTTCGTGGTCAAGAATGCTGAAGCGGAAAGCGACCGCCTTGTGGCCCACGACATCCAGCTCACAGGTCCCATGTTTGGTGCCAAGATGATGGCCGCTGAGCATGAAGCGGGGACCATTGAAGGGCATGTGATTGGCGAAGAGGCTCTACCAGCTGGAACTTTGAAAAAGGCCCGCCTTGTGGGATCAAGGCGGCCCGCAAGAATCTTGCTGAAAGATTTGCGTTGGCACCTTGAAGGGAAAGACCTCATTTTGTCGTTCTTTCTGCCCAAAGGTTCATACGCCACCGTCGCTGTCAGAGAGTTTACCAAGTAAAGCGCTCAGATTTCTCGTCTCGCCATGATCCGGTTGGGTCGGCGATTGGAAGCGCTCGGATCGCGACTTGGTTCATACCCCAAAAAAGTCACGTCTGGGTTATTTTATGTCCTGAGGGAATTCACAAAGAGCGCTCGCAATTGCGGTTACAGGAGTTGATTCAGTGCCAAACTTCGATTGAAACAGCAGAAACTCCGCTAAATCACAACTTTGCAGAAGAGAAGATCAAGAAAGCAAGAAGAAAGTACGAAGAAGATGAACGTCGCGTTAACTGGCGTGGATCGAACTGCGATGGCCATAATTTCAAGACTGACGGAGCAAGAAGATCATGAGACTGGGCAGATTTTTGGTATCGAGAGATTTGGTCACCGTAAATGAGATCGTGAAAGCCCTGGAGATCCAGCGCCAAAAGCAGAGACCTTTGGGGCGCATCGCCTTTGTCGAATCGCTTTTGACCTTGGATCAAGTTGCCACCATTATCGACCTTCAATCTGACGGTCGAGAAACTGTGCAAGACGATCGCGCCAGTGATTTGTTTGGGGAGTTGGCCATTCAATTGGGCTATTTGGCAGAACACCAAGTCGAAGAGCTCCTCAACATTCAACGACGCTCACGACCCCGCATAGGCGAAATCCTTGTCGAAATGGGCGCCATCAGCGAATTCCGTCTCAATGCAGCTCTACAGGACTTTCAGCTTGCGGCGCTTGCCTAGAAAACACTGTTGTGAAAGGTTCGATGCGAAATGCTCAGGCTTGAGATTCGCAAGAAAAGCAAGAACAACAAGCCCTGGCTTGAAGTGAAGGGCAACACTTTCAACAAGCGCCGCCTTTCGGTCCGAAAACAGCGTTCTTAATGAACAAGCACGAATGATCCGTCTGGGAGTCCAAATCCGGTCGCGAAACTCCACGTCGGTACTTTCTTGGGGCCGCCCGGAACTCCGATGACCTTCAGGCTCTTGTCGTGAAGCTGCCAATGGGCCGTTCCACCTCTGTTCCAACCGGTTCCTTCTGTCCAAATGAGAAGCACTTCGCCCTTCTTATTGGTGACGACTGCCGGATGCTTTCGACTACCTTTGCCTTGGCCTGGGGCAGAAACCGGGCGACCTATTTTGCTGGCTCCTGACTTCATGGACGCCATGTAAATCTGTCCTTGGGTTTCCCAGGCCAAAAGCATGCTCTTTTTTCGTGCGACCATGGAGGCTGAACTCATCACGCAATACTTCACGGGCCAAGGATGCAATTCTTGGGTCTTGAATTTCTTGCCGTTCTTAGAAGTGACAAGCATGATGGAGCGTTCCTTACCACGTTTGGCGGCGCGGTAGAGCATGAAGAGTTTTCCATCTGCGTCGACGGCTGCTTTCATGCCGCAACAGGCGCAAGCGCCTGTTTGTTTGGAGTTGGCACGTACTTCTTTCGCAAACGTCTTGCCATCATCTTGAGAACGAGCCACATAGAGCTTTCGCTCGGCTTCTGATTTTGCCTTGTGATTGGCATGCCATGCGACATAGACATGGCCTTTTTCATCGGCGGCGATGGAGCCACCGCCATCGATCCCGGGGGCCCAAGTGATGACGTTTCTCTGGGGCTCAAAACCGCTCTTGTCGTCTTTCAAACGGGTGTAGAGCATAGGGCTGCCCTTGCTCGGGCGTGGTTGCGCTTTGCCATTGCCATTCCAGGCGACGTGGGGACGGTTGTTGGATCCTATGGCCAATTGCGCCCCACGAATCGTACCCATTGCGGTGGCACAGCCGTCTTGACTGTTGACGCGCAACGGTTTGGAAAACTCTTGCTTTGTTCGTGAACGATAGACGTACATGATGTTCGCTTGGTCAGGTTTGCCGACCAGGTAGATCATGTGGACACCTTCATCCGCATCGACGACGGCTTGGGGTTGAAGACCACCCTGGGGGCAGAGCATGATCTGAACGGTTGTTTCTTGCGCCATTGACACCAAGCCCATGCTGCTTGTGGCCACGAGTAAGAAAGGGAAGAGCACAGGAATGAGAAATCGGACCATTTTGGCCTCCATTGCCGTCTTAGGGTCGTAGGATAGTACCGAGAAACACAAAAAAAGGATGCGGTGAAGCATCCTTTTCTCGAATTTCAACAGGTCACAGTGGCCTGGACTAATGGGCAGCCACTTGGGGCAATCCGGCATAGACGAACTTGTAGGCAATGACGACAACAAAGTGCATAGCCAAGAAACCAAGCCCATTTGCCAAGAGTACACCCCAGTGAGTCCAACTGGCGAAAACGCCGATGAGGACCGAACTCACGGCATAAAAGGCGATAACGCCGAGGATAATGGCGAGCACATCTTTCATCGGGGCGACTTTCTTGTCGCCACAACCGGTGCACCCGAAGGTGATGGAGAGAATAAAAGGCACCATAGCCCAGCCGAAAATAACCGCAATCTGCTCAGTTCCACCCATTTTTCGGGCTCCTCAAAACTCATGACGACGAGATTCTACACGGCTTGCTACCTTTATTCAAAGGGCTGGTGGTGTTGTTAACCAACAATTCCATGAACGAATCTGAGTAATATGCCACAGAGAATGCCTGCGTAAGTACCAAGGACATAACCGAATACGGCCAAGAGAATGCCAACAGGGGCCAGGGCCGGATGAAAGGCCGCTGCGACAATAGGCGCCGAGGCGGCACCACCGATATTGGCTTTCGAACCGACGGCAGCGAAGAATATGGGAGCCTTCAGCATTCGTCGCACCCAAAGCAAGATGACAGCGTGGATGAGCATCCACAGGGCACCAATGGCGACCATGGCTGGAGCTTTGACAATCTTGGCAAAGTCCGCATGAGCACCGATTGAGGCCACCAAGAGATAGAGGAATAGAGAGCCCAACTTACTGGCCCCGGCCCCTTCCAAGTCTCTCAGTTTGGTGAAAGAGAGGATCACTCCCATGGTGGTCACCATGATGACAACCCAAGTAAAGCGGGTGACGAACTCACCGATTGGAAGAAAACCTGAGGCCCATTGAGCGAAG
>JAJRYU010000239.1 GCA_024275615.1 Planctomycetota bacterium | reverse complement strand
GAGGGCGGGGGGCCAAAGAGGCGCGAACAGCCCTTTCCACATGGCTCAGCGAACCCGCATTTCGGCCGATGCGCTCACCAGATCAATCGTCGAAAATGCAAGCGCTTTGGCAAGCTGTGAGAGAATTGTCTGAGCGTTAGGTCAAGAATCCAAGTCGATTTCGATGATCTTCGCCTGGCCCTTTTTCATGCCCCAAAGGGCCTTTACGTGGCCATTCAACCAGCGTGTGTTTCTTTGCGGGATGTAGAGATTGGTGCCAACATATTTGAGTATGCGCCTCCGAGTCGGCCAGTCCGTGATGGGGTTCAAGATTCTTGCGTTAAGTCGACGGAAGTATGAGATGTCTGGAACACCTACACTTGAACGGATGGGGTCAAGGATGTGGGCATCATGAAGCGTGACGAGCTCCAAAGCCATATTGTCCGTCACAATGACGTTTGAACCGGCGGGAATTTTCTCTTGGTAGAATTTACGCGTCAATTTCATTGAGCGTACTTTAGCTTGGAGTTCTCGATCTGGGAGTTGAGAGAATTCGTAGTTGAATTGCCAGCTGCGGGTCCCACGCCAGGGATTGCCGGTAAATGGGCTATACCAGGATGCCCATTGGTTGGAATATGAAAACGCGAAAGACAAGAGCGCAAGACTGATTACTCCTTGCAATGCCACGACGCCCACTCGTTTTTTCACAGGGGCGCTTCCTTTTGCGCGGATTTTTTGGCTCAACCCGTAGACGATTGGGCCGAAGACAAGAGACGGAAACATCATCGAAAGTCCAGCGGTCTCCATCCTCTGGAGCATCCACTTGGCTTCCATGATGTAGTAGAGAAGTGTGCACAATGGAGGGAAGAGAAGATAGACAAGCGTGACACCGGCGACACTCGCGGCGATGGCGTACTGTCGCCGTCTCTTGCTCAGGAAGCCAAAAATGCACCCCAAGAGCAGATACTGGTAACGAAACCCTGGAATTCCAAAGAGACCTTCGCCGCCGCCGAATCCACGGAGAGGTTTCTTCATGATTAGCCCCATCCCAACATCGCGGAAGAATGAGTTGGCACCAGCATTGGACTTTTTTTTCTTCTTGCGAAGGCCGGCTTTTGAGGTCACGAATTGGATTGCGTCTGGGTCGCGATCTCGTTCGATTCGAGCTCGAATTGTCTCAACGCGTGTCTTTTCTTGGGCGGTCTTCGAGATGATGGGCCATGGCAATGATACCGCCAAGGCGAGGAGGCAAAGGGCGTATTTCTTGAGCACTTTCTCTTGGCGGCGATAGCTTCGAATGGCAAAAATCAGAAACGTCGGGCCCAAGAGGATGAGGCCAAAAAAAGCGTACATGCCATGGAACATGCCCAAAGCCATTGAAGTGAAGCCGATCTGAATGGCGTCTTTTCCCGTGGGTTTGTCGCGCAGCGCACGAATGGCAAAACCAATGAGTACAGGCAGAAGGAAAAAAGGTGCGACCTTGTTGGGATAGGCCAAGAAGTTGACCCGCCCTTGATCGGCGATAAAAAAGAGTGCCGAAAACCATGATGCCCAACGGTTGGCAAAAATCTGGTAGGTCATGAAGTAGATGGCCGCAGCGATCAAGACGAGCATGACGGGCAAGGCACCAAACCAAACGTCGAGGTAATGGACCTTGGTGAGTTGAGCACAAGATGCCAACAGAACGTGATAGATGTTGGTGTGGTAAATGGGATAAAAGAATTCACCCTTAATGAACGGGTCGACATTGGTCAGGCCGTGGTCCATGATTTGACGGACTCTTGCCATGTGAATGAGTCCATCGGCACCCATGAGGGAGCCAATCCGCCCTTGGATCATGCAAGCAGCGCCCAGAACCAGAGCTTCAAGACGCAGGATACTTACGGTTTGGCTCTTCCATTCCCGCCAAGCTCCGGTCTTGAAGAGATCAATGAGGCCCCAGATGACAGATAGAACGATCAGGGACGAAATGATCCACAGGGGGAGGTTCAGCATGAAGCCCAAGATCGTGAAGGGCATGAACAGCGCGAGCGATGCCAAGAAAGACACCGCTATCGAGCTCATCAACCCACCTTTGGTCAAGGTTGGTGCCCAGCGCATAGTTACGGCAAATCCTGGGATGAGGAACGCAACCCAAAAGAAAATGGCCACCGTGTAGTGCATGAACTTAGATCCGCGATGAAAAACAGCAAACCAAGAAGGGTGTGCCCCCTTCACAGCAGGGGGAGATTAGCACAAAGTGCCGTCTTGAGAACAGATTCTCCAACATGGCCTCCCCAGGTCAGTTGAGAAGTTCGATCGTGCGGTCGTTTCGAGGACGCACCCAACGAAGGGAATTACATGAGCAAGTCGTTCGTCTCAATGATCCTCCTCCTCTTCGTCTCAGCGAATCTGAGAGGACAGGAGCGTTTGCCAAGAATACTGGTCAAGGAGGTCGCTGAGACTCTGAGTTTTCTTTCAAGTGATGCGCTTGCTGGGCGCGACACGCCCAGCCCAGGATTGAACGAAGCAGCGGCCTACATTCGCAAGCGGTTTGAAGAAGCGGGTTTGAAGCCTGCTGCCAAGAATGGGACTTTTTTCGACCATTATCAAAGGAATGGCCAGAGGATCTCATCGTCAGGCTCAAGACTTACATTTGTCGTCGCGGGCAAAATCACAAAAGCTCAATTTGGCAGAGATTTTCGTATCTATCGGGCCCCCCAGTCGGGCTACGTCGACAAGAAGATGATCCAACCGGCACGAATGAAACTCGCCGATGCCGCGCGCAAAGGGCTTTGGGCTGGCCGCTTCATTCCCAAGCCTCTTCTCATTGAGACACCTCTTGATTCTGGTCTATGGGAATCATGCGCTGGAGACTTGTTGAAGCTGAAACCTTCGCCGTCAAAGAGAGCGTCGGCGCCTATTCTTCTCGTCCGCCCTGGTTTGCTTCCTGCCGGAAAGTGTCTGGTCCTTGTCAATACACCTCCAGCTGCCAAGTCGCCGATTAAGCTAAAAAACGTTGTCGGTCTTCTGCCTGGTACAGACAAACGTGGTGAATACATTCTGGTTTCTGCTCACTACGATCATCTCGGAATCGGCATTCCTCGCGGTCGAACCAGTGACACGATCTACAATGGCGCTGATGACGACGCCAGCGGGACCACGGCTGTTATCGAGCTGAGCGAGTTGTTCGCTAGCCTTGGTGTTCAGCAACGCCCCAGACGTTCCATTCTCTTTGTGTGTTTCTCTGGGGAGGAAAAAGGTCTCTTAGGTTCCAAGGCCATGGCCGCGGCGCCCCCTGTGCCACTGGCGAGCATCGTCGCCAATATCAACATCGAGATGATCGGCAGACCAGCCAAGGGCAAGAGAAAGTGTGCCTGGATCACCGGAGAGTCTCGGTCGGATTTCAGTGATATCGCCGGTCCAGCTCTTCGGCGCGCGGGCATCAAACTCGTCAAATTCTCCATGGCAGAGCAACTCTACTACCAGTCGGACAACTACTCCTTTGCCACGAGGGGTGTTGTCGCCCATTCCATTTCTGCTGGTTCCATTCACAAGGACTACCACCGGCCCACGGATGAATTCAAAAACATCGACCTCAAGCACATGACAGCCATCGTCAATGGGCTGGCCGAAGTCGTGGGTGAATTCGCAAGGCGTCAGGAAAGACCGCGCATGACCAAGTAGAGTGGAATCCTCAGAGTGTTGACTCACAGAAAGAAGCCGCATTGCTGCGGCTTCTTTGGGGATGCAAGGTACTCGTGCTGGTGCTACTTGTCCTTGTGTTCTTTTTTCTTGTCTTTCTTCTTGCCACGACGGCCGTGGCCTTCGCCTTTGTGTTCACCGCGAGCTTCCCGAGCGGCTTTCTTTTCGTCGTCGTCGAGTTTGCCGTCGCCATTTCTATCAAAACGCTTGATTCTCGCTTCCTTGCGCCGGGCCCGACGTTCTTCTTTGTTCTTGTCGTTGTGTTTGGCGTCGCCATCCTTTTTTTTGTGATTCTTGCGTCTGGCTTGGCGACGTCCTTTGCCAAGAGATTCTCTGGCAGCTTTCTTTTCATCCTCGTCGATCTTGCCATCGCCGTTCTTGTCGAACTTCTTGATCATCGCAGCGTGCCTGCTCTTGGCTCGTTCTGCTTTTGCCTTTTCAAGCCCGGCATGACGCTCGGCTTTGTCAATCTTGCCGTCGCCATTTGTATCGAGACGCTTGAGCATGGAGGCTTTCAAATTCTTCTTTTCAGCCTCATTGAGTTTGCCGTCGCCGTCCTTATCGAATCTCTTCAAGACCTTAGCGCGTTTGTCTGAAGGAATTCTGCGGCGCGCGTCTTTGCCGCCCTTCTTCTTGGCCTTGCTCTTGCGTGCTTCTTGCCTAGCTTTCTTTTCGTCCTGGTCGATCTCGCCATCGCCGTTCTTGTCCCAACGCTTCAGCATCTCCTCATGGCGTTTGGCGCGTATTTCTTTCTTCTTGTCCGTTTCTTGCGCTTGACTTGGCAAGCAGAAGACAAAGGCCAACGTCGAAATGGCAAAAATACCCAGAATCTGTCGCATGATTTTCTCCGTGTTTCATCGGGCCCATCCCCCCCGGGGGACGGTGCCAGTACAATGCTACTTGGCTACGAACACTCATCCATAGACGAGGTTTCGTGGTTTCTTGCAAAATTAGTTTGTTGCTCCTTGAGCCTCTGTATCATAAACCCTTTTTCATGACGGGGTTTATGGGATATGTTGAGGTCAATTGTGGAGCAAGATTGGTTCCAAGGTTATCGGCAAGATGGAGGGGCAGCCTTGCGAATTCTTGGACCCCTTATGGTTTAGGCTATGGTATGCGCAGATCCAACGAATTATTGAAATTGCCAGCTTCCGAGGCTGTTCGCTATCTCGCCCTGGAGGCATTTTCGAGCCTTCAGGAGCTCTTGCACCTTCGATCTGAACGGCAAGGTGATGATTTCTTTCGGCTTGTAACTTTCAGGCTCTCTGAAATCCGCGCACTTATGCAAGTGCACCAAGAGATGTTGGGTTTTCGTTGGAAGCGTCGCCCCCAAAAAGTCCTGGCTCAATGCCGCCGCAGCCTCCAAGGTTTGATGCGCGTTGAGCGAGTTCTGCGGATGACGGAAATGTTGGCGGCAAGACGAGGATTCCCCGCCGCAGGTTTCGCCCTTGCGGCCTCGTTTCGCCAACGCCATGAGCGCCTCAAACGGACCCTTCTTGAAACCGGCCTCCCTCGCTTGAGAGCGAAGATCCCAGACCTACAAGAAGGATTCGAACTCGAAGAATTTGGCCATGACCACGATGAAGGAAAACGGGGGCGGCGCTGTGGTGAGGTTGTGGGCAATTGGGTGCGGAGTGAGTCTGCCCGTATCGTCGAGATCTGTCGTCGCGCACCAGAAGAGCTTGATGAAGGAGACGCTGTTCGCCTCAACCGGATGCACGCACTCTTGGCCCCGTGGCTTGGAGTCTTTGAGGGGTCAGTCCCTCTACTTCATGAGCTGCGCCCGCGGGAAACGGCCTTGCAGAGGGTACTTGATCACGAGATGATTCGCGTAGGAGCGACTCGTTTGGAGCAAGAAGCTGTCGACATCGCCGCTCTGCTTGATGTCTTAATGCGAGAGCGTTCGAACGCGAATTCGGCTTGGTGTGACCTGCGGGATGACGGAAAACTCGACTTGGATGATTTGGCTGCTGATTTGGCGAAAGCCTTCGATGACGCCGCCCGAGGAGTAAAAGACGCGGAGCGCATTTTTCTTTTGCGCCGTATTCCCAGATTGGATCATCGTACTCTTATTTCTGAAGTCTACATCGGTTGGCTTCCGGGGCGTGGCGTGTGCGAAAGTGTGCGACGTGTCTATGGCCAAGGCGTGCCGCGGCATTTTCGTCGAGTTCAGCTGGGCCAGGGTGGCAGGCAACTCGAAGTTGAGGAAGAAACGACGGAAGAAGTATTCGATACTCTTTGGGCCTTGACCGCAGGCCAGCGCGAACGCAAGCGACGCTACAGTTTTCGCGAGGGTGATCGCGCTTGGGATATCGACGAGTTTCACGACCGGGAACTGGTCATTGCCAGAGTCTTCGGCAAGCAGAACTCTGTCGCTTCGGACCCGCCCTTGTGGCTGGCCCATGAAGTCGAACGCGAAGTCACTGGGGACACGCGATTTCAAGGGCGCCGTTTGGGCTGTTAGCCCGATCCCCCTCTTGTCTTGCCAAGACTAAGATTCTGAAACAAATCTCCATTCTTCATTGATATTTATGACGAATAGTCGCATAAATATGTCATGATTGTGATTTGGAGATGCAATATGGATTCAGAACGCTCGCGTCGAGAACGCCTTGCCGAGATCCGGGGGCTCTTGGCAACAGAGTCAATTCAGTCCCAAGAAGAGCTTGTGGCTCGCCTTTCAAAGGCAGGTTTCACAGTGACTCAGTCGGCGATTTCAAGAGATCTGCGGGAGCTGGGAGTCGCCAAGAGGAGCGGTGTCTATACCGTGCTCGTCGGGTCAGAAACGACCGTGGATGGTCCGCCACTAGGTTCTGAACTTCTGTTGAACACAGCATCAGCCGGAGCCAATTTGCTCGTCTTGCATACGGCGATTGGGGCAGCGTCTCGGGTCGCACTTGCGCTTGATCAAGGACATTGGCCGGAGATTGTCGGAACCATAGCCGGAGACGACACCGTTTTTGTGGCCACGACCAATGATGCCGGGCAACAACGGACACAAAAGAAACTTCTTGCTTGGATCCAAGGAGGGAGTGATGTCTAAGACGATCGTCTTGGCGTTTTCCGGTGGCTTGGACACATCTTGGTGTGTTCCTTGGCTGCTCGAGAACAGATGTGAGAGAGTCGTCACGGTTTTTGTCGACGTGGGTGGGACGACGCCGAAGGAGATCGCGGCGATCGCTGAGAGAAGCCAAGAGCTTGGTGCCGCGGAACATGTTCATGTCGACGCGCGAGTTGAGTACTTCAATGACGTCATCCGTTGGCTGATCGTTGGTCATGTATTGAGAGGCCATCTGTATCCGCTTTGCGTTGGTGCTGAAAGAAACCTTCAAGCCAAGAGAATCTCCGCAATCGCCTTAGCTCAGGGTGCCGACGCTGTAGCTCATGGTTGCACCGCGGCGGGCAACGATCAGGTTCGGTTCGAGATTGCCTTTCGGACACTGGCTCCCTCTCTGGCGATTCTGGCCCCGATCCGCGATCTGGCTCCAACCCGCGTTGAAGAGATTGAGTTCTTAGAATCGCGGGGTTTTTCGGTTCCCCCGCAAACCCGGTCCTATTCCATAAACTCGGGCTTGTGGGGTGTCACAATTGGCGGTCGTGAAACCACCTCAACTCAAAGCACGATTCCAGAAGACGCTTGGCTGCGGACCAAAGGAGCATTTGAGAGAAACTTGCCAGCCGAGGTCATGACTTTGAGTTTCGCGGCGGGTATTCCTACCCATCTCGACGGCAAAGGCCATGAGCCCTCAAGACTAATCGAGCTTGTCGACAGATTGGCATCGGCGTTTGGGATCGGACGAGGGATCCATCTTGGTGACACGATTTTAGGTGTCAAAGGAAGAGTTGCATTTGAAGCGCCCGCAGCCACGGTCCTAATGGCGGCTCACCGTGAACTCGAAAAAGTGACCTTGACCCAGATGCAGCAAGACATCAAGGATCAGTTGGCAAAGTCATATGGTGAGCTCATCCACACCGGACGACACCTTGACCCAGCATGTCGGGACATTGAAGCTCTTTTTCAGAAATCGCAAGAGAGTGTCACTGGGGAAGTACGCGTCCTACTGAGACCGGGACATGTGTTTGTCGAAGGCGCAACGTCACCATTTTCGATCCACAAGGCTGCTCATTCGATTTATGGCGAAGAGGCCAAGGACTGGTCACCCGAAGACGCGCGCGGTTTCTGCACTTTGGCGGCTCTACCAACACGGCTCGCCCATGTCGCCAAAGGAGCAGCAAAATGAAAGCCTTGATGATCGACAAGATATCCTCCGTAACCGGAAACTGCAGCCTGTCACGGCGTGTCAAGGTTGACGCCGAATTCCCTTGTCGGGAAGGGGACGTTGTGGCTGTCCGGGTGCTCACGCACAAAGCGAACTACAACTCTCTCGAACTCACTACCGGCCGATTTTCTCAACTGAAGTCCGGCGATGTGATCATAGGCGCACTCGGGCATCGTCGGGCGTTGCGTGGCTATGCTGGCCACCTGCCCGAAGAGCTCACAGTCGGTGACAGGTTGCAAATCCTCAATCTTGGTGGTGTGCTCGGACACTGCGATTCGGCGAACCCAGACGTTGGAAAGCCCTTCGATTGTGAGGTACTCGGACAGGTCCTCTGTTTTCCCGTTCTCGGTGAGAGGTTGGGAATTCCAGCAAATATAGCACGGGGTGTGCCGCAGTTGGTGACTGAACTCGAATGCCCCGTCCCCGTTATTGCAGTTGTGGGGACTTCCATGAGCGCCGGCAAGACATTTGCCTGCACTTCGATCATTCAAGAACTTACCCATGCAGGCTTCAAAGTCGCAGCTGCCAAAGCGACGGGGGTTAGTCTGAGGCGCGACATTTTGGCGATGCAAGACGCGGGAGCGCAGTGGACGACATGTTTCACCGACCTGGGTGTTGTCACGACTACGAAAGATAACGCTCCCAATTTGGCGAGAACTATGTTGAGGGATCTCGCCTTGGTCGATCCTGACGTCATCGTTCTCGAACTCGGGGACGGTCTCATGGGGAGCTACGGCGTCGACGCGATCTTGAGTTGCAAGGACGTTCGCGCTTCCTTTGCTGCCGTCGTTGTTGCCGCTCATGATCCCGTTGGTGCTTGGGGAGCGTGGAAGCAACTACGTTCTGAATACTACCTGGAACCCACGGTGATCACGGGGCCAGCTACAGACAATTTGGCGGGCACTTCTTTGTTGCGTGAGAAACTTGACGTTGAGGCGTTCAATGCACGGACCGAAGCCAGTGAGCTTTTTGAAGTGATCAGGAGGACCATCTCATGACGATCCAAGTGGTCATCCTAGGGGCCTCTGGGCTTGTTGGGGCCGAACTCATGAGGCTTGTTGCTCGACACGAACATCTCGAACTCAAGGCCGCATGTTCCCGTAGCAAGCGTGGCCAACCTGTGGGAGAGGTCCATCGCCACTTGGTAGATTCTCACCGGCAAGTCTGCTTCGTTGATCCAGCGAAACTCGATTTCTCAGTCCCTGCATATCAGCCTATCGCTGTTCTCAGCGCGTTGCCTCACGGACAAGCGGCGAGCGTCATCGATCTCGTCATCATGCAACTGCAGAAGGCGGAGTGCGATTTCTATATCGTCGATTTGTCTGCTGACTTTCGCTTGGAGGATGTTCAGCAGTGGCAGGAAATCTATGGCGCACCCCATGGTGCTCCTCATCGGATGAAGGACTTTCACTGCGGGTTGCCGGACTTGGGGAAGACACCGAACACGAAACTTGTTGCTCATCCTGGTTGCTTTACGACAGCAGTGACGCTCGCATGTGCGCCACTCGTAGACAGCGGGATATCAGAAAACCGTTTCGTTGCCAGTTGTGTTACCGGGAGCACCGGAAGTGGTCGGTCGGAAAAACCGAGCACCCATCACCCTCGGCGGCAGAGCAACATGTGGTCCTATCAACCGTTGACACATCGACACACTTTCGAGATGGACCAGATACTCAAGCAAGTCAGCGGAAAAGTAAGTCCCAAGGTCGTTTTTGTTCCTCATTCCGGTCCATTTTCTCGGGGGATCCACGCGACGATCGTTTCGCGGTTGCATGAGCCCATGGCCGCTGAAGAGGTCGTGGCGATGATGACAGCTTTCTACGAAGGGCGACCTGGAATGAGAATCACGACAATTGCGCCTGATCTCAAAGATGTCGTTGGCAGCAACGCTATCCACATGGGTGTTCACGTACTTGAAAAGGAACTGGTCGTCTGCGCCGTCATCGACAATCTTCTCAAGGGAGCGGCTGGCGGCGCAATCCACTGGCTCAATCGTCTTGCTGGATTTCCAGAATCGGCAGGGCTCGAGGATCCAGGGTGGGGGTGGTGCTAAGTGTTGAATGAAATGCAAGAAAGTGGCGACGCTTCTCACACGGGGGAATTCCCAGTCTATTCTCGGCTTGACTTGGAAATTGTCTCGGGCTCGGGAATGAAGGTGACGGACGATCGTGGGCAAGACTACATCGACTTCTACGGCGGTCATGCGGCTGCGCTCCTCGGACACTCACCGCCGTTTTTGGTCGCTGCGTTGCATAAGCAAGCGTCGGCCCTCTTGTTCCAAACGAATCTCGTCGACGTGGGGATCCGGCAGCGTGCGATCGCCGCTATCTTGGCGTTGACGCCCGTCGGCATTGAGCGCGCATTCTTAGTCAATTCAGGATCAGAGGCAGTTGAGAATGCCCTTCGGTTGGCGTTTACCGCTACCAAAAGGAAGAAAGTCGTGGCTCTTACGTCCAGTTTTCATGGGCGGACGGCTGGTGCTGCGGCAGTGACTCATGGCGCGATGCCGAATTGGTATGGCTTTCCAAGAACGCCATTTGATGTCGAGTTCGTCGCGCCAGGCGATGAGGATGCTCTGAGTGACGCAGTTGGGGGCGAGACCGCAGCCTTGATTGTGGAGCCGATTCAAGGGGTGGCGGGAGCTCGGGACCTTGCCGATTCCTTTCTTCAGCACGCCAGGGCTGTCACTAGAGAACAGGGAGCTTGCCTCATTGTCGACGAAGTCCAAAGCGGCATGGGGCGGAGTGGGTCTTACTTTGCCATCGAAGCTGCCGACGTTGAACCGGACATACTCGTTTCTGCGAAAGGACTCGCTGGCGGGTTTCCCGCTGGTGCGGTGATGACCACGGCTCGACTAGCAGACCAGTTGAGTCCAGGGGCCATGGGGTCAACGTTTGGTGGCGGCCCACTTGCAGCGGCGATGATTGTTGCTGTATGTGACGCTCTTCATGACGGCACAATCCTGGCGAACGTTCGAGATGTCTCTCGGCTAATTCGTACGACCTGTTGCCATGGCTGCGTCGAGTCGATTCAAGGTCGCGGGCTCTTGCTTGGACTACGAACCAAACCACCTGCCGTCGACGTTCTGGATCATCTAAGGTCACGGCATATTCTTGCCGGGTCCGCTGCCGACCCTCACGTCGTTCGGCTCATGCCGCCTCTTGTTGCCACATTTGCCGATGTTGAGTTGCTATCACAAGCGTTGCTGGAGATGCCATCATGAAGCAGTTTCTCAGCCTCCGCGATTTGAGCTCAGCTGAAATTGATTCTCTCTTGGCAAATGCGAAAGGGCTCGAAACCAATGCTGATCGGTCACGGCTTGAAGGGAAGGTCCTCGGGCTTCTCTTCATGAATCCATCGGTGCGAACGTTGGCGTCCTTTCAATCAGCGATGGCGAGGCTTGGTGGTTCTTCTTTCGTTATCGCTCCGGGCCAGAATAGTTGGGACATGGAGTGGCGCCGAGATTGCACGATGGATGGTGACGCTGCAGAACATTTCAAAGAGGCCATTCCTGTCCTCGAAGAATACTGTGACGCTTTGGCTTTAAGGTGTTTTGCGGCTGGCGATCACTTGGATGAAGATCTCTGTGATCCAATAATAAACACAGTTGCCAGTTTGTCCAAGAAACCGCTGATCAACTTAGAGTCTGCCATGGACCATCCGTGCCAGGCGCTGGCTGATTGGAAGACCATGGATGATCTCGGCATTGGCCGTGGTAAGACGAAGTTTGTTCTGAGCTGGGCCGACCATCCCAAGGCCCTTCCGCTTGCTGTTCCTGTGGCGACATTGGACATGGCGCTTCGCCGAGGCATGGACGTCACTATCCTAACACCTCGTGGCTTTGAACTGCCACAATCGGTCATGGCCTCTGCTGCCGTGCTTGCCGCAGGGACCGGTTCGGTGCTTCATGAGACAAACGACCAGAGCGAAGCCATGGACGGGGCACAGATTCTCTATGCCAAATCGTGGCAGTCGACAGTTGCTTACGGCGATCCGGAGTATGAAGCTGAGCTCCGAGCTTGCGCCCGTCAAGAAGATTGGCAAGTACGAGAATCGTGGTTTGACGTGGCGTTGTCTGACGCCCGTCTCATGCATTGCCTTCCTGTGAGGCGCAATGTCGTCGTGGCTGATGAAGTCCTCGATGGCCGACGGTCCGTTGTCACGCTCCAGGCGCGAAATCGTCTTTACACTCAGATGTCAGTGCTCTGTCACCTTTTCCCAGAGAATCAGGAATGAGATCATGAAGAACTCGTCAGATAGTGCCCCAACCGTTGCAGCTTTGCGTCAAGCGTTGCCCTATCTTCGTCTTTTTCAGGGCAAACGTTTCGTTGTGAAATGCGGCGGCGAAATCTTCGAACGCCCCAATGCCCTGCGCCAACTGCTCGAACAAGTGAGCGTTCTGTTTCGCCTCGGCATTCATGTGCTCTTGGTTCATGGAGGTGGCTGCCAGACGACTCGCTTGAGCAAGAGTCTGGGGAGAACTGTGACACTCGTAAAAGGTCGTCGAGTCACATCGGTCGAGACACTCATTGACGCGTCCATGGTTCTGAATGGAGAACTCAACACTAGAACAGTTGGCGTTCTGCGGGAATTCGGTGTCAAGGCTGTCGGACTCTCTGGTGTTGATGGTGGAATGATCGTCGCCAACAAACGGCCCCCCGTTGCTGTGGGGGGGGAGGTCGTCGATTTCGGCGAAGTCGGTGACATCCAAAGTGTCAACTGCGAACTTGCTGAGGGCCTCTTGTCCCACGGCTATCTCCCAGTTGTGAGCCCTTTGTCCGCCTCGAACATGGGGCAGCTTTTGAATATCAACGCAGATGTTGTTGCTGCCGAATTGGCCATTGCCCTGCGCGCTGACAAGTTGATTATCTTGAGCGACGTACCTGGAATCCTGCAGGACTCACAGGATCTTGCCAGCCTAGTTTCCTACGTCGACTTGGCCGGGCTCCAGGAACTCGAGAGCAGAGGCGAGATCAAAGGAGGAATGGCACCGAAGGTAGACGCATTGAAACGAGCGATTGAGGGCGGCGTTCCGCGGGCTCACGTTATTTCTTTCAACGATCAAGATAGTCTTCTCGCTGAGGTCTTTACCAATGAGGGTTCCGGGACGATGGTCGTCAAGCAACTCGCCGTGCCACAAGAGCAGGTAGAACTGAAATGAAACCACTCTCAACATCTGAGCTTCTCGATCTTCATGGTCGGCTGGTGAAACAACCTTCTATTTCCGGTGCCGAAGCTGGTGTCGTCAACCTCGTTGCGGATTTCCTGAATTCCGAAGGGGCGCGGGTCGAAGTAATGGAGAGGAATGTCATTGCTTGGTGGCCGGAGAATCCTGAACCAACCATCGTCCTCAATTCCCATTTGGATACGGTGCCAGCAACCCCCGCCTGGACCCGAGATCCCTACGATCTTGGCGCTGAAGATGAGCGTATCTACGGACTTGGAAGCAATGACGCCAAGGCGAGCGTGGCCGCAATGATTACAGCGTTCTTGAACTCCGCCGCCAACCAATCTGGTGCTCTTTGCGGACTGACATTGGTGGCGGACGAAGAAACCGGTGGTCGAGGGAGCGAGATTGTCCTCCCGCATCTCCACAAGATGGGTTGGCGGCCCCTAGGAATCGTGGTTGGTGAACCCACGGGGCTGGACTTCGCATGCGCCCAAAAAGGACTCTTGATTGTCGAGCTCTGTCAGAAAGGGACTGTCTGTCACAGTGCCAATGCCACCGGACTGAATGCGACCAACGCGATTTTTGAGATGGCTCGAAACTTGGAGAGAATCCAAGAAATGGACTTGGGAAATGCCCATGGAACATTGGGGCAGACGACCCTTCAAGCGACAGTCATGAGAGCCGGAGAAGTACGCAACAGCTTGCCAAGTGAAGCGCGTTGTTTGCTCGACATTCGGACATCGCCGGGTCTTTCCGTTGACGAATTGCTCGCTCGACTCAATGAAACTGTTTCATGCGAAGTTGCTGTGGTCTCGGACCGCCTGAGGGCCATGGAATGCCCACATGATGCGATTGTGCTCAAGGCGGCGAAGAAAGTCCGACCTCAAGCGCGTACATTTGGCTCGTCGACGATGTCAGATTGGGCCTATTGCGGGGACATTCCAACGATCAAGTGCGGACCTGGCAGGAGTTCTCGGTCTCATCAACCCGATGAGTTTGTACTGAAGTCCGAGATCATGGAAGGCGCTGAATTCTACGGTCAGTTGATCAATCAATTCATGAAAGAGATAGACCATGGCTCGACTTTGGCACAAGGGTGAAGATACAGATAGTCTGGTTCTAGAATTCTGTGTTGGCGATGACAATCAACTCGACGAACGCCTCGTCGATTACGACATTCGAGCTTCTCTCGCTCACGCGACGATGTTGAATGAACAAGGTTGGCTTTCCGATTCTGATCTTGCTGCTGTCGTACGCGGATATGATGATGTTGGGGCTTCCCATGCTCGTGGCGAGTGGCAAATAAGCATAGATGAAGAGGATGTTCATACAGCTCTTGAGAACCGTCTTGTCGCGAGCATCGGTGAGGCGGGAGCACGGGTTCATTTGGGTCGATCCCGCAATGATCAGGTGCTCGCAGCCTTGAGATTGTATCTCCTGGATGTCGTCACTCATCTGGCGCAACTTGCGGAAATGACAGTGGAGGAGCTCAAGGCACTCGCGAGTCGGCATGCCAAGATGCCAATTCCTGGTTATACCCATTTGCAAAAAGCCATGCCTTCTTCAGTCACTGATTGGGCCGGCGGCTTCGCAGCAGAAATCGCTGACGATGCCTGCGGTCTGCGATTGGCACTGCGGCGTGTCGATCTCAATCCTTTGGGCTCAGCGGCAGGTTATGGTGTCCCAGAGCTTCACTTGGATAGATCACGCACCTGCGAGATTCTTGGATTCTCTGCGGTTCAGGAACCGGTGACCGCTGTGCAATTATCTCGAGGAAAGGCTGAGGCCAATGTTGTATTTGAGTTGACGTTGCTCATGCAGGATTTGGGGCGCTTGGCGGCTGACTTGTGCCTCTTCAATTCGGCTGAATTTGGCTTTGTGTCTTTGCCCAAACAGTTTACGACTGGGTCGTCAATCATGCCGCAGAAACGAAACCCGGATGTATTTGAACTGGTTCGGGGACGTTCGTCCCAATTGGCCGGAGATCTCACCAGCATTCTTGCTCTAACGTCCAAGATGACTTCAGGCTATCATCGAGATTTGCAACTCATCAAAGTACCGTTATTCCGCGCGCTCGATTCAACGACCTTGACTCTTGCCATCATGAACCGGACTTTGCCGAAAGTACGATTTGTTCCTGAGGTTCTCCAAAAATCCATGAGCGGCGAACTTGACGCGGCTTCCTTAGCGTTCAAGTTGGTGCGCGATGAAGGCGTGTCTTTTCGGGAGGCCTATCGTCGAGTCGCCGGTGAACTGAGCTGAATCTTTTCAGTGGACGGGCACTCGGAATGACACGTCGCTATCGACCTGTACTCAAGTGACGAAGAAATCGCCAAGTTGGTTTTTCCGATGCCGTCGGAATTCGGGACAGGACGCCCTCTTAGGCCTGACTGTTTATGCGCCCCCGTTTTTTTTGAGTCCATAACTTGTTGCTAATGCGTTGGTTGTGAATGGCCTGGGGCAGCGGGCTTTAGGTGACTTAACAGTAGATTCTACTCTTGTGTAGGATTGACGAGGCTTTGGTGGCTATGATCCACTCCAACGAAGCCGTAGACGCCACAAGAGAGATGGACGCACCATGCGCTATAAACACTTAATTCCCCTGTTCCTCGTTCTCGCGATTGCACCTGTGTGTGCCGCTCAGACAACGATTAATGTTCCGGCCCAATCGCCAAGTATCCACCTTGCCATCAACATGGCGCAAAATGGTGACACGATCTTGGTGGCACCGGGTACCTACAACATCGCCAATATCAACTTTGCTGGTAAAGCAATCACGTTGAAGAGTACCGGTGGGCCCCTCATGACAATATTGGACGCTCTGGGTACTCAGCGCGTGATGGACTTTTCAAATGGCGAGACCGCAGCCAGCGTCGTCGATGGTTTCACCATCAAGGGCGGCACTACCCAAGACGGTGCGGATGGCACGAACACGTCGCGGGACGGTGCCGATGGCGGTGATGGCGCTGGAATCTTGATCCAAGGTGCTTCTCCCACATTTATCGACTGCATTATAAGCGATCATCAAACGGGCCACGGTGGCGATGGATTTGATCCAGCCATTGGTCAGCTCGGCTCTAATGGTGGCAATGGTGGTCGTGGCGCAGCGATCTTCATTGATGGCGGTTCACCGTCATTCACCAATTGCACAATCACCAACAACATCACTGGTCATGGCGG
>JAJRYU010000238.1 GCA_024275615.1 Planctomycetota bacterium | reverse complement strand
TTGCAGGTCATTGCCAGAGAATCCAGAAGGAAGGGTGAGCTTGAAGCCAGATGGCGTCACCAACTCGATTGAAGAGCGGTGAGAGGGAACTGGGCGTTGGGGCGTTTTGACCTCGACAAAGTTCTGCTTCTGTTGCCTTTGTGGTTTGCGTCTGGAACGGCCAGTCTTTCTGATCCAGTAGTTGAGAGTGCTGAGAGCGATGGCCTCCCGGCGGCAGAAAGCTGCTTGGCTAAGGCCGCTACGCTTCCAGTTGGTAATCATCTTCTTGGCGATCTCGGCGGTCCAGCGAGGGTTCGTGATGGGTTGCTCGGGGCTTGGGTTTGTTTCCAGCATGGAGATTTCCTTGGTTCGTGACGAAGGGAGTCTTCCAAGGAGTCAGGGCGAGCGTCAATGGGCGGGTGGTTGACCGGTTACTTTGTAGTTGATGGTGATCAGGTCGATCCAGTCTCTTGGCTTCGCCGTGCTGACCACGCAGAGCTATCGTTGATTTGGTGACGAGAATTCGTCGTTAGGTCGGGTGGACAGGATTTGATATCCTTCTCCATATAGCTCTGCCCTCAGAAGCCTGATGAACTTTTAGGAACAGAGTCCAACTCGGGGAGCTCCACCGTCCAAAGACGAAAACACGACAAGGCCCGCGCCCAACAACGCGGGCTTTTTCTGTGTCCAGTCCCTTCCACAATGAACAACGGTGTTGGGGATTAGGGCTTGGCCGAGTTCACGCCGATGAAAGCTCGACCGCGACACCCTGGGCGCTGACTTGACCCACCCGCCAAGAGCCCAAGCCCACCTCCCGAACGTCTCTGTGACCTCTCTGAATCTGACGCATGGCAACCGCAGTTCGCTTAACTCTCCGCGGTGGCAATTTCGCATTGGTTGACAGCGCAAACACACAGAAGTACGTTCAATTTCGAACGGCATAAGATGTTGCGGCAGAACGCCTTCGAACAAACGGGAACCACCGAAGTGAATTCCCGTTGGGAATGACAAGCGGGAATTGACCTCGTGAGGATCGACTCGTAGGCTGCCTTTTAGCGTTTGTCACGCGTTGTGATCGCGGTGTTAATTGGCGACAACTACTATGAAGCAGCTGTTTAAGTATACGAGCATGCCGGTACGCATCTTGGAGGATGGGTACATTCGCGCAACTCAACTCTGTGCATTGAATGATCCTTTCGAGGCGACTTATTGCTCCGATGGACTTAATAAGTTGACTGCGCATTTCGAAGGTTTTGCGCCATCAGAAATTGAAGACTATGTGGAACGATTCAAACACCACGTTGGTGTTATCTGTCTTTCTGAGGTAAAGGACAGCCTCCTTATGTGGTCCCATTACGCGGATGAACATCGCGGTGCACTTGTGGGGTTGTTTGTCGATCACCCCCATTTGGGAATATTCGCAAACCTCTTGCCCTTTCAGGGAACAATGTGGGCTTCGGAGGACGGTCACGGCGTTTTTTCCGGCAAATGCCTTCCCGTAAAATATCGAAGACAGCCTCGTTATCGAGTCGATCGGTATGATTTCGACTATTCAGAGTTCTTTGCGCAGGGCTGCGATCGCTTCCTATTTGAGATCTTTCAACAGAAGAGTGAGGAGTGGATCTATGAAAGGGAGCATCGAATTACGCTGCGACTTGAGCAGGCAGATGTTGTGCGCATCGTCGATTTGGAGGCTTCGCGCAACGGGAATCTGGTCTCTACTATCAAAGGACTCGATGCATATAGGTTGGTGTAACTTCTCTTCTGTAAATTCCTCTTCCGCTCTTCTTCTTGGCCGCGGGGGCCCAGGTGATGGCGAAGCCATCGCCTGGGCGCGGCTGGCCTTTGCCGGCTTCGGCAAAGGCCTTGGTTCCATGCCCGCTTCGGGCATGGCCAGAAGTTTGAGTTGAAGGAGCGAGCCATTTCCTGTCTCTTGTAGTTATCGACAAAGACAAGGAACAGAGAAATGACTCGACCCACAAATGATCCTACTGTGATGGAATGCGTTTTGGAATTGCTCACTGAGAATGGCTTTGGCGCCATGGCCAAGTGCATGGAGATCCTCATGAATGAGGCCATGAGGCAGGAGCGTTCCGCCTTCATCGGTGCTGGCCCCTATCAGCGCAGTGAAGAGAGGCGTGGCTACGCCAACGGCTACAAGCCGAAAAGGATGGACACACGAGCTGGTGAAATCGAGCTCAAGATCCCGCAAGTGCGGGGGCTGCAAGAAGGGGATGAGCGGTTTTATCCGCAGTCATTGGACCAAGGCCCTCGTGGCGAGCGAGCATTGATGCTGGCCGTGGCCGAATCGTACGTGCAAGGCGTTTCAACGCGCAAGGTGGCGGCGATAACCGAGAAGCTTTGTGGCCTGAACATCACCTCCATGCAGGTGTCACGGGCCGCAAAGCTCTTGGATGATGAACTTGAGGCCTGGCGCAACCGGGCCATTGGCAAGACTCGCTACCTCACGGTGGATGCCAAATACGTCAAGGTACGGCACTCTGGCAGCGTCATCGACGTGGCCGTCTTGATTGCCGTCGGCGTGATGGAAAACGGCAAGAGGTCCATTCTGGGAGTCAGTGTCGCGCTCTCAGAAGCTGAAGCCCATTGGCGTGACTTCTTTGAGAGTTTGCAGAATCGAGGGCTTCATGGGGTTGAGCTCATCACCAGCGACAAGCACTCTGGCCTGATTGCGGCGATGGCTGCTCGCTTCCCGACAGTGCCCTGGCAACGATGCCAATTCCACCTTCAGCAGAACGCCCAGGCACACGTCCCTAAAGTCGCTATGAAAGATGATGTCGCCAGATCGATTCGGGCGATCTTTAATGCCATAGACCGAGCCAGCGCGGACCGATTGCTCAGGGAAACAGTCCAAGAGTATCAGGCCGAGGCCCCTGAACTGGCTACTTGGATGGAGG
>JAJRYU010000237.1 GCA_024275615.1 Planctomycetota bacterium | reverse complement strand
CCATGGCCAGCGCCTTGGCGACGGTCACGCCAATCAAGAGCGAGCCCACTAAGCCAGGTTTGTTGGAAACAGCGATATAGTCGATGTCAGCGAATTGCTTCCCTGCCTGGCCCAGGGCTTCACGCAAGAGAGGGAAGATCATTTCGACGTGGAGCCGCGATGCCCGCTCTGGGATGACGCCGCCGAATTCTGCATGTTCGGCGAATTGACTGACGCAGAGATTGACGTCAATTTTTCGGCCGTCGGTCACGAGGGCGACGGCGGTGTCGTCAAAAGATGTATCGATGCCGAGTCCTAAAGTCACCGGAGGTCCTCCGGACGCTTGGCCGAGCGGCCGACGTTGAATTGGCGAAGATAGAGGGGCTGAACTTCATCGAAACCTGGGATCAAGTCAACTTCCGCCAAGCGGAAGGCATGGCGGGCTACGGTGACCGCGGGAGGTTCTGTGTAATCAATGATGGTGGCGCCGGGGAGAGCCCATTTTAAATTCGGATCAACAAAAGTATCTTCTTTTGATTGATGCCAGCGAAGAAGTTCCTCTTCTCCTTGAGCGGATCCCAAATTGTCCACCAATACCGGACGTCCCTGGGTTTTGAAGAACCGACCGAAAAAAGTGCAGTCCTTAAACCCCTGCATGATGACGGCGAATTCTCGATCTTGATCCGGTTTCATCGCCAAGGCGTGGTTTGCCAAAACCGTGATAGCATCGATACCAACGACGGGCTTGCGCAATGACACGGCAAGAGCTTTTACTAAGCCAACACCGATGCGCAACCCAGTGAACGAACCTGGGCCGTGGCAAGCTGCGAACAGGTCAATGTCGCCAAGGGCGAATCCTTTTGATTTGAGGAGCTGATCCAGAAGGCCAAAGACCGCATCACTCGGCGGATGTTCATGCTCTTCATGGTGCACCGCCAGCACCTCTTGGTCACAGACGATGGCCAAACTTGTCGCTGGGCTTGAGGTGTCCACTGCCAAAATGAGCATCAGGCCATTAGCTCCGCGAAAACTTGGGCGTAGTGATCGCCCACAGTCGCCAATTCGATGGTGCGTTCTCTGGGATTTTTGCTGGGCGTGAATCTAATCGACAGGAAATCGTCTTCGGCCAGCAGGGAACGAGCTCCTCGGGGCCACTCGATGACCGTGACTCCCGGATTGGCAAAAAGAAACTCTTCGTAGTCCAGCCCAAGAATTGCATCGGGTTTTTCAAGGCGGAAGAGGTCGATGTGATAAATCGGCAGGCGCGCATCATCGTATTGGTGAACAAGTGTGTAGGAGGGCGAGAGGACTTGTTCTTCGTCCTTGCCAGATAATCCAACGTAGAGGCCTTTTGTGAGTAGTGTCTTGCCAGCACCCAATTCGCCGTCCAGGAGGAGCACGTCGTGGCCTTTAAGGGCACGGCCAATGCGGACCCCTAACTTGTGGGTTTCTTCCGGTGAACTCGTTGCGACGGTCATCTTCATGGCGGGGATTGTGTCTTCTGGCCGTGTGAGGCTCAAGGCTTCTTCTCACATTCAATTCAGGTCTATCGCGCAGAACCGATTTCGACGAACTTACCACCGGTTAGACGGGCGATATCGGCCATGAGCTGCCTACCAACGCCGTTGAGTTCGTAGGCAATCGTGTGGATGACGACTTGCCCATTGGGGTGATAGCGTTCGATCTGATCCATGATCTCCTCCAAGGCGACCAAATAGCCGGAAGACGGGTCACCATCGGACAAGAAAAAAACCGTGTCTGCTATGGGCTTGAGCCGCCCGGTGAAGGTTGAGACCTTGTCGTCTTTGAATCCGTAAATGTAACGCAGAGCACCGAATGTGTTGGTCTCACCTCTGCGCCAACCCTCTTTTGTGTAGGCAGCCGATCCTTCTCTGGATGTGTAAGGTTGCAGTTTCTCTATCCATTTCACTGCTTCAGCTATGGTCCCTGGCCCAGCCTTGACTTCGTTCTTTTTGAACGAATTGATCTTAGTTTCAAAGGTGATGATGTTGAAGTAGGTACGCTTGTCCAGTGTCTTGACAATGCGGGCCAATTCTTCTTTTGCCAAATCGATTCGTCTTGCAGTACGCCATTTCTGAGAACTGGTTTTACGATTCTTGACCTTGTATCGCATTACTTGGTTCATGCTCGCCGAGATGTCGACGACGAAAGCGATGTGCTTGGACCGAGTCTTGATTTCATGAAAGGTTGGCGCGTCGTCATCGCGGCCATACTTCTTAACATCGTCAGGATTTGGTGCGACGTCTTCCGGTACTTTCCAACCCGGGCCAATACGTTTCCACCAATTGATCCACGTGTCAGGATTGTGGCTGAATTGGCGCCCAGTAATAGCCATCAAACAATCACGACAATCACTTTGCAGGCGGCCTTTTGCCGTAGAGAAGAAATCGAGAACGAAGTCCATGGATTTTTTTGAACGAAGTTTTCCCAGGGCTTGGAGAGCACTTGTTTGCACTTCGCGTTTCTTGTGTTGAAGGAGTCCCCAGATCGGTTTCGCGAAAGACGCTTCCTCGGTTTCCCCGGTCATATAGACAGCGGCGCAGATGACACCGACGTTCTTGTGACTGTAGAACGGACTGACCAAAGGAATGACCTTCTTGCTGCCCGTCCTTGCTAGGGCGCGAAATGCGGCGATGAGTACGAGAGGTTTTTTTTCGTTCTTGATGAGCTCAACGATGGCGTCTTCATTGTTTTCATCTTCCATGCGCCCGATAGCTCGCACGGAGCCTTCTCGAACGAAGGCACTCTTGGAAGTGAATCCTTCACTGGTAATGAGGGCAACGGCTGCAGGGTCTTCTTTCGAAGCGAGAGCCCAGGCTGCCCGGGCTCGGACCCTGAGTTCCTTGTCGGTGAGCCCTTTCTCTAGGAGGAGTCTCGTGGATTCAACACCGTCAACATGCTCCAGGAAACCAACTTGAGACGCGCGTTCACCTACATCTTTGGATTTGATGTACTTTTCGAAATCCTTGAGTTGCTCTTTTTGTTGTTCGGTCAATGCCGACTGGGCGAAAGCCGGCTCGGCCAAGGTAGAAACAACGAGGGCAAGGATGAAAAAGAATCGCATCTACTAATCTCCAGACAGTTCGCTCAGTATAGCGGTTCTGGCGATCGCGAAGCAAGATGCATGAATTCCTTCAATAGTGCTCGCCAGCGCAAGTCGTAGCTGGCTTGAGTTATCGGCAAAAAACCCCTCTGGCTTCCTTGTTGCCAGAGGGGAAGTAATTCTCGAATTACATGCTTGTAAAGGCACCATCGACGTTGATTCCTTGGCCATGAACGTAGGAAGCGTCATCCGACGACAACCATAGGACCACGGAAGCGACTTCAGCTGGTTGACCAAAACGGCCAATCGGGTGCAGCGTTTTGAAGAATTCTGCCGCTGCGTCCTTGCCAGCCTCGTTTGCACTGAGGAAACGGTCTGACATGTCGGTTTCAATGACCGCTGGATTGACGGCGTTGATACGGACTCCTTGAGCGGCAAATTCGACTGCGGCTGACTTGGTTAAACCCATAACCGCATGTTTCGAAGCCACGTAGATTCCCATTGTTGGCAGACCGACAATACCAGCGATCGAACCAGTATTGACGATACTGCCGCCGCCGTTTTCGATCATATGTTGAATCTCGTACTTCATACTGGAAAGTACACCTTTGACATTGACGTCGAAGACTCGTCTGTAGTTCTCGTCAGACGATTGGGTGGCCATGAGATTCATGTCTCCTTCCACACCAGCATTGTTGAAGGCTATGTGGAGCCCGCCGAACGTTTCAACAGCAGCATCGACCAGGGCTTTGACCTCTTCATCTTTGGCGACATCGGTGCGTACGAAAAGGGCGTCGCCGCCGGCTGCAGAAATCTCAGCAACGACATCCTTGCCTTCTTTTTCGCGGCGATTTCCGATGACGACCTTCGCTCCTTCTCTGGCAAATGCCAGAGCGGTTTCTCTGCCGATTCCGGAAGACGCACCAGTAATAAGAGCGACCTTATCTGTAAATCTCTTCATTTCTTTCTTCCCAAACTTGTGGCGCGCGCGGTGCGAGCCGAGACCAATTGAGCTGCCCTGGTAACTCTTCTTGAAATTCCAGAACACATGTTCTGGAAATGGGCAAAAAAACTACTTTCGTAACTGACTGAGCATCTGCTTCACCATGCGCCGCAGCGACGCCTTGCTTTTCTCTGATTGAGCGAGAGACATGAAGCCATGAAGGAAGCACATGAGAAAACTTGCCGCTGCCTTCGAATCCAAACTCGCGGCAACGTCTCCGTCTGCCTTAGCACTTTCCAGGCATCGCTGGAATTGTCGCTCCGCCAACCGGACGTAATCGCTCACCTGCTTCTGGATTTCTGGTGGCAACCCCTGGCTTTCTGCTGTTG
>JAJRYU010000236.1 GCA_024275615.1 Planctomycetota bacterium | reverse complement strand
TTCACAATTGAGCATATATTTTTAAGCTTTGAGATCTCAGATCAACAAAGTGCAACATTCAAATTTGACAAATCTAAAATAAAAGATACCTACCTGCCGGTATATATCATTATGTCTGTTTTGAATCTCGTTGGAAATACCCCTCCAGCTCAAGGCCCGGTCGGCGACTCAGGTGGAGTAGCAAGCCACTAAATCCATTTGAAGTGAGGATCGGCGCAACAGGGCAGAAAGCTGCTTCCGTCGATCCTTATTTCATCGTTCGGGAAATTATGGAACTCAATCGTCGGGCTCTGAAAGAGAACGGTGATGTGTAAGCGAATGCTGGTGGAGTTTCCAGTGGACAAACGTTGACGATTAGATGTGAGTCAAATGGCTATCAAAGACAGAACCCTCGCTGGCACCGTTCTTGTTGCGCTAATCACGGTCCTGATTTGGTCGGTTGTCACGAACATAGAGCCAGACCAAGAGCTAGACTCCGAAAATGGCAAGAAGACTCCCACAACTTCCGAACATCAGCCGTACAAGGCAAAGGTACCGTCCAAGAATCGAGAGGCGATCGCGAGAGTCGAGACGAAACCAAGCGGGATCGTGCTCCACGTTTGTGACCAACTTACCGGAAAACCAGTCAAGAATGTGGCAGTCTCATTGACACTGAGGAATGCGTCTACGGTGTCCAGCATCGAAGGAGAAGATGGCGAGCTCAAGATTCAAGTTCAATCGATAGATGAGATCGACATAGAGCAAACAGCGGTAGTTACACTTTCACCAGATCTTGGTGGAGGGGAATTGGAATCGAAACTCGAGATTGACGAAGAAGGGAAATTGAAGGTAGTCGCAGCGGTCTTTGCGAGGCTCATTGTGACTATGGAATCAAGAGACGTTTCAAAGACGTGGAAGAACGGCAAGCTCTGGCTTGCAACTTGGCCAGAGCTGTCCGCAATCGCGACGAATCTACCGCCGAATCAAGAACGAAACCTGTTGTCGATTCGGCGCCAGCGGGATTTCGAAGCGGCATCGACTTATAAGATTGAGGCGCAACCATCGTATCACTCGGAACTCAAGAAGTTGAAAGGAGTGAATGATGCAAAACTGCAAATGGTCGGTGAAGAATGCGTAGTCGGAACGGACGTCGAGATGTACATTCCGTATTCTGGTGAAGCTCTCCTCAATTGCTTTGTGCCAGGCGCGATCTTGGGCGAGCATTCGGTGCGTCTCTTGAGAGGAACGACAATCACAAAGAGAATTGTAGTCGAACCCCATTTTAGAATAAGAGGAGTCGTTGTAGATAAGTCTGGGAATCGGGTCGCAAAGGTTCAAGTGAGTTTGGCCTCAATTGGATCGATAGAGTCTGACCGAGTGCCGACAAAGGCCTCGGTTGCTCGACGTCCACGTGGATCCAAGTCGATCATAGTTGCATATGCCGCTCAGGCCAAATCCGACGACAAAGGTGAGTTCGTTGTAACCCTAGATTTTCTTCATCGAATCTCCGGTTACGTACAGCATCCGGATTACGGAACAACCGAATTCAAGTTTGGATTCGAAGAAGTAGCATCCCGAGACTTTGACGCTAACCCGCTGCGGGTAGTCCTCAGGGACCGCATAGATACCCCGAAGCGAATCCGCATTCTAAGGAATGGTCTGCCTATTGAGGACACCAATGTCGTTGTCTTGGAAAGCGATCCTATTGAGCCCATGCTTCAGGTTCAGTATCCGGCTCTTCGTACAGATAGCGAAGGCTGGGCGGACGCCTCAATGCTTGTCGAGGGGCGACGGTATTTCTTGATCAATCCGCCATTGAAAACGAACACCAAGAGGGGTGAGTGGCGTTTTCGTGAAGGCGAAACGTTGAATCTCAGTGATCGCTGAATCTACTGCTTGGCAGGTAGATGAGATGAGAAGGCCGATCTCCGTCGGCGACGTCTCATATGATTGAGCGTCATGGTTTTCACACTCGAGGTGCATGGAACGGAGGCCAGCGCATGAATTATTCAGATTACCAGGGATCGAGTTATGTGGGCATGGATCTTGGCGACCGCAAATCCCATATTTCCTTTCTAAGAACGTCTACGGGCGAGTTGAACGAAGAGGTCATTGCCACAACGGGCTCGGGCATGACAAGTTTTTTCTCGGATCTCCCAAAGAGTTTAGTTGCGATCGAGGTAGGGACACATTCGTTTTGGATCAGCAACTTGATCGAATCATTTGGTCACACGGTGGTGATCGCGAATCCTCGACAGGTTTTTCTCATTTCAAAAAGCCATCGAAAGGTAAACCTCCGGTGGAGCCATTTCCCTCAAAGCCCTCAGGAAGTGCCTGCTGGTCATTCTGACGAGTTTGTTGGAATCAGCGCTAGCTGGCGCTGATTCCAA
This sequence comes from Planctomycetota bacterium, assembly GCA_024275615.1. Classification (GTDB taxonomy): domain Bacteria; phylum Planctomycetota; family DRQF01; genus S139-23. The sequence goes on along the minus strand of JAJRYU010000236.1, from coordinate 92 downwards.
TCAACTCATCAGATCGCCCAACAAACGTAAGCACCCGGTCACGCCATCTTCATTCGTCCTGAGAGATTGAGATGATCATTTCTTTCGGAGCC
>JAJRYU010000235.1 GCA_024275615.1 Planctomycetota bacterium | reverse complement strand
CAGGTCGCGTGGATGGAAGTGCAACTCGTCGTCCTGCACGTAGAAGACGTAGCCCGTAACACCCTCGCCGTCCTTGTCGCGGGCCTTTGCGGCCAATTCCTTCAAGAACTGCGCGTCCGAGATGTTGCTCTGCGTCACGCGCAAGTGACGAACCTTGGTTTCCTTCACCTTCGGGGAGAGACCGTTGTTCGAAGCGATCTCCGAGGCGATTTCCGAATAGAGGATGCCCGGCGGCGGCTTCTTCCAGATCTTCCGGTTCTCTTTGCCCGCCAGTTTGAAGCCCTTGTCATAGGCTTTGATGCGGATACTCGGGTCGGCGCCTTCGGGAAAGTCGTAGTCGATGTCCTTGATGACCGCTTTCTTGCGAGGGGAGAGATTGCCGACGTAACCAAACCGGGCGACGATCTCGTTGCCTTCCTGGAACAGCGGATCATCCACGAACTGGAGATTGCGGTTGGTCACGCTCAGTTCCAGCACGTCCAGTTCCTCCTCGTTATCGGTGAACGAGAAGGCGGTGATCTCCTGCGTGATATCCTTCGAAAGCGTCTGGCCCGCAATCTGAATCAGGAAAGTCGGTTTGAAAGTGTCCAGTTCCATCGGTTCTCCCATCGGGCGCACGGCGGCCCCAATGGTTACTTACCGGAGGAATCGGGAAACTGTCGGGTGGGCGGGAGGAAAAACCTTCAGTCGAGAACGTGTAACAATGCGAAATCTGCGAGCACACCATGCGGCAATGATGTCCTTGACTTGACCTAAAGGACTATATATAGGTCTACATAGTCAGCGTTACGGTGTCGGCGGTATTTCCGCTTTATGAAGGGATTGAGGAAATGGCTGAGGAAGACATCAAACGACTGGTGAAGGAACTCCGAACTCGCATGGGCCTGACCCAGGAACAATTCGCCGCGATAGTCGGCGTCACCTTCGTCACCGTCAACAGGTGGGAATCGGGCAAGGCAAAGCCGTCAAGGCTGGCGATGATGCGGCTTGAGGAACTCCATGAGCAGCGCATAGATGAGTAAGATTAAGACCGAGCGAGGGACGAACACAGTGAACACGATTCTAACACGAATAGACCTGGCTCTTAGTGCACTGATTGATGAAAAGAATGGCTTTGCCTTTCAAAGGCTTGCTTGCCAATGCTTGAAATCTCGATGGCCTACTTTAATGGCAACAGCCGAACAAGCCGATTGCGGGGAGGATGCCCTGACAGTTGTTGGTGAAGGATCAGATGGAGTAGTTCGTTCGTTGGCCTGCTCGATCACCGCCACATACAAAAAAGTGTCTCTTGATGCCGCAACGATTGCCAGCAAGCGTTCCGATGTCCAAGAACTTATCTTTGCGACGCCAAGGTCAGTGACTCGAAAGACACAGATCGAGTGGGAAAAGAAGATCAAGGAGCAATATGGCTGGAAACTCATCGTCGTTGAACGAGCTGCTTTCCTGCAAATTCTTGAAATGCCTGAGTCTTGGTATATTTGCCGACAGCATTTGAATCTGGATTTTGAAGCAAGCAGAGCACTGGAATATGTGAGGCGAAAGGTTGATGATGTCTACGTATTCCAACAAGAGCATGGCGAACAGCTAACCGAGATTCAACAAACCCTAAAGAAAGTATGTCTCTCCAAGTCATCGGACTTCCTACCGGCAGATTCCGAAGAAACAGAAACAAGTAAGGAGTCGATCCCCACCGACATTCAGGCTGAATTAGATAAAGGCGATGCGCTGGATGCCGAATGTCAATATGCTCAGGCCGCTGTGGCTTATAAAAATGCTGTTCAACTTGCCGAAATTGCGGGCAACAGGCGTGCCCTTATCAAAGCGAGAATTGAACTTGGGGAAGTGCTGACGCGCGCAGAGTTCAAGATGGACGAAGCCACGGAGGTCCTTGAGGCATGCTTGGATGACCTCAAAGTAAATCCCGACGCGAAGTCCCGGAACATCGTTCTTCACCTACTCGGCCATATTGCACTCTGTCAGGGCAGAGTCCAAGAAGGCAACGCATTGTGCCAGGAGACATTGGAGAGCGCCCGCGCCTGCAATGACCGGTTCTTGCAGGGTCTTGTGCTCATAGACATTGCTCACGCAGAGGAACTGTTGGGCGACCTTCCAGAGGCCCATCGGTTCTTGGATGAGGCCGCTTCGATCTTTCGAATCGAGTATCGAGAATCCGATGGCCCAGACAAGACGAAGGCTGGGATCAATCTTGCGGGGGCGTTCGCGATGAAGGCAGCCATCTATGAGCATGAAGGAAAAGTAGAGGAAATGCTCACCAGCCTCGCTGAAGCTGAGGACTTGGCTCGGAAGGAAAAGCACACGGACAACCTCGCTCGGCTTCTTGTGTCAAAGTGTAAGGCATTGTTTTCGAAGGCTAAATGGGATGATGGAGTTATCGCATTGAAAGAGGCGCAGGGTCTTTTCAAAGAGATCGGCAATATTCATTGGCTCCTGAAATGCTATGACATGCGAGCCCGGCTCGCTTTTCAGATGAACAACCAAGAACGGGCTTTGGCCGAATGTACGGCTGCGGTAGCGCTTGCAATGGAACAGGGCGCTCCTGAGGACATTGTTCGCGTGAATGGACAGATGGCTGCACTTTGCCGACGGAACAAACTCGATGAAATGGCCGCCGCTTTTCTTGCCGAGGCAAAGCGCTGGGCCTTTGAACATAATCTCACCGAACTTGAAATTGATCTGCTGCTGGAT
>JAJRYU010000019.1 GCA_024275615.1 Planctomycetota bacterium | reverse complement strand
CATTGAGAGCATGCGTTTGGTAGGCGAGGTGGAGGGCAAGGATGTCCTCATGCCAGACGATTTGATCGCCACAGGGGGCACGCTCCTCACGGCGGCAAAACTCCTCAAGGACAACGGCGCCCAGCGTGTTCATTTGGCCTGTGCCATGCCGTTCCTGAACGGCAACGCCGTCGAAAAGTTCGAAAACGCACACGCCGAAGGGGTTTTTGATGACCTCATCGGGACAAATGCCGTGCACCGAGGACCAGAATTCTGTGCCGAGCACGCCTGGTATCATGAAGTCTCTGTGGCGCCCTTGTTTGCCAGTGTGATCTACAACATCAATCAGAAGCTTTCGGTGAGTCAACTTCTCAAGTAGGCCGAAAACACCGTATCTAACTTGAAACTGCCCGGTTTAATCCTTGGCGGATCGACCGGCAGCCGTCGTTTCCTAGCGCTGTGATCTCTCAAGGAGAGCCAAAAAGCAGGATTTACAGCTCCCTGGTAGGGCTGTTTTTTGCTGGTTTGGAGGCGATCTTTGGTAGAGTCTGGTTCGGAGACGATAGGTTAACAAGGGCATGTGGACGAGTTTTCCGCACGCCAGGACGATACAGTCAAAAAAACCAAGATGCAGATTCTGTTGCCCACCACGTGAAAATGGGCATCAACGAGATTCAAATCAGGAGCAAGTCCATGAGGAACTCTTCTTTGTTGTTGTCAGCGATGCTGGCGGTGTTCTTATTGGCTGGCGGGACCGCTTTCGCCCAAACTCCACAGGCTGAACTTGAGAAAAAAATCGAGGCCTGTGACTTCACAGATCCAGAAGCCATCTTCGATGTCGCCAGTTGGGCCATGTCTGCCAAGGACTCAAAAGTGCGCAAGGCTGGCCGCAAGATGATGAAAGAAGTTCTGGAACTCGACGAAGATCATGAAGGCGCAAGGGCTAAGCTCGGCTTCGTCAAAGTCGGCGAAAAGTGGTTTACGAGAAGTAAGGCCAAGAAAGCACGGAAGGCTCTCGTCAAGGACAAGATGCTCGCGCAAGGATTTACTTGGTACAAGAACGGTTGGATCAAGAAAACCCTGAAACGCAAGTGGAACAACAAGTGGGAAAAAGACGGGGAAGATATTTGGCATTCCTACGAAGACGTCATGCGCTCAAAGGGATATACGCTCTACAAAGGCTCTTGGCTGCAAATGGGCGAACAAGATCGTGCCCGCATGGAAAAACATCGCAAGGAAACAGGCGAAGACATCCTCATCAGCACAAGCAAGCACTTTGTCTTCCATACCTCCATTCCCATCAAGTTCTTCACCAAATATGTCAAACTGGCTGAAGAAGTCTACGACTGGTACATGGAGACCTTTGACATTCCCGAAGCCCGCCGCGCTCAGTTCTTCGGCGGCCGCGCCCACGTTTGGACGTTCGAAACAACTCAGCAGTTCCAGGACTGGATCACCGTCTATTCGGAATATTACCAGTTCACCGACGAGGAGAAGAAGGGCTTCCGCGATCGCCCCGCCGGGCACCTTATTCCCAACAAGCGATTCATGTCCGTCATCGCCGAGCAACCGGAGAATGTTGAAAACGTGCTGCTCCATGAACTCGGAGTCATGCTCCAAGCCTACAACCTGCGGGGCAAGGATCCCGCGTGGATGTCAGAGGGTTTCGGGCACCTTGTCGAGGAAATGTTCAGCGGCATCAAGTTCGGTCGCGTCAATATGTCGACGAAAGCCAAGTACGCCGGTGGTGGCGGCATAGCCGGCAAGGAATACAACACCAAGGATGGTCGCCCACAGACAAAGGGTCTGGTCAAGGCCGGCGATGATGTCCCTGTTGATGAACTATCGAAGAAACCCCTCAACGCCTTGGACAAAGACAACCTTGCTCAAGGTTTCAGCATCACGGAATGGCTCTTCAACCACAACCGCGAACAATACCTGAAACTGCTGAACGCCATGAAGGGGGCCAAGAGCCGAGGCCTCGAAGCTGTCCGAGCAGGGATCACCAATGGTTTTGGCACATCCGTTGCGGACTTTGAGCGCACTTGGCGCAAATACGTCAAGGCCAAATACAAATAGGACCATGAGTCATCAAGAAAAGAGCCCCGATACCATCGGGGCTCTTTTTTTTGCGAAATGTCCAACGCGCCATGGGGGTGTTTCGTTGATGGGCCAAAACTAAATTGGCTGCTCTCAGCCTCGCCTAGACATAGGCTAAGTTGAGCCGAGCCCCAACCGACTAATACCGTGGCAAGAGCAACACCGCATTGAGAAACAACCGTGTCAATCCGTGCCAGGCACTACGAAAGTTCGGATCGCCGGCGAAGTAGACCACACGTCCACGCCCCATCCTTTCGACAACGGCATAGGCACGACCTCGCAACTTACGCTCTGACTCGGAGAGGATATAGCCGGAAACGGGAGGAGCGTCAGCAAAACGAGCCACAGGAATTCCTCCGGCCTTGGTGTCCAGACTCATCATGCCACTTTGGAAAACGGAAATCTCTTCTTTGTAACCAAATGACAAGGGGTGGGCTTCATCCAGTTTCACTGTGAAAATCGAACCAGGAGTTGACCGCTTGCGACGATGAGTTGCTTCAGCTTCGATCTTTCGCCTGACCTTCGTCTCTTCTTTCTTGACCGGATCCGTTTTAAAGGAGGCACGGCCAAAGCCGTTCCCTTCCTTAGAAAACGCTCTCGCTGATCCGCGCAACAAAACAAGAGCGCCACCATCGCGAACGAATTCCTTGAGCTTGTCGGTAGTTGACTTGGAGAAACGGGCGTATCCGTCGGGAACGATGACAGCGGTATAGTCGTCCAAGTCGACACGCCCTAAAGCGTCAGCAGGAAAACTCGAATATGGCAAATCATAGAGTTGCTCCACCAAGAACCGTGTCGCGCCATAAGAGTTTGATGAAATACCCCGCCCCATGATCAATGCGAGTTTCGGTTTGCGAATCTCGGCGAATCGGCTAGAGCCTAGGTCGATACCCTTTTCGGTCATGCCGGTAGCCGTCGGTACAAATTCAGCACCTGTCGCTTCGGAAATTGATTTGATGATCTCGTCGAAATTGCTTTGATTCTTCTTACGGGGCACAAAGACCGTTCCCCGTTTCCACTTGCGGCCATTTAGGGTGAATTCCTTACCAGCGTAGCGGAGCTGAAGCCCTTTCTTCGCCAAAGCAACCGCCGCTCGAACACCGGTCATTTCTTCCCAGGAAAGAAGATATCCATAGCGCGAGTCACCTTCCCCAACCTTGCCGTCAATCTTGATCGGGCTTGTCACGGCCGTTGACTGCACTGAGGAAGATTGCTCACACCAATAGGCGTCGACGCCAAAAGCGAGAGGTAAGGACCAAGCAGAAATGTCGTAGAAATAGAGTTCACGAATCGTCGTCTTGGGCTCCAAAAGAGTCTTAATCAGACGTTTCGTTGGCTGGGCCGTCGACACCAAGAAACTGCCCTTGGGGAATTTCTTCTCCTCTGAGCGTTTACCGTTGGCATTCCAACATCCTCGAGCTGTGAATGCTTCTTCTGCGCGGCGCACTTCTACACCTTGGGCCATCAACAATTCGGTAAGGCGAGCTGATCGCTCCCTGTCGGGGCCCGGCATCAGAACATACTCACGCACCCTTCCGCCACGACCTTCGGTAATGGCCGAATCCCGGAAATCAAAGTAGTGCTTAACGAGACCAAGACGTTGGCTTGCTGCGGTTTTTAAGGTCGACATGACAGTGACGAAATGATGTTCCGTCCGGTCAGCCAGTGTGAGGATCGACCCGTTCCGAAGCTTAACAGCTGCCCCAGAGCTTGAATGACCAGCTTGTTCATAGGTCATGCCAATCGCACCCTGAAAACTCGGCCAAGAATCACCGTACCCTGGATAGAACAGATCAAAGGACTCTGCAGTGTAATAGCGCCACCCTCTCTGATCGAAAGCATCGGCATTACCGCGGCCAAATTTCTCGCCCCACTCAAGAATCGAAGGAGGCAGATTGGCATTGATGGGACGCTCCGCAGGAAAGAAGAAATAGGAGCTTTCTTGCCCCATCTCGTGATAGTCCACGTGAACGTGAGGATTCCAGGCAATGAACTCGCGAATCCTGTTTTTGGTCTCGGCCTGACTCATGAAAGCCCAGTCCCGATTCAAATCGAAGTAGAAATGATTCGTACGCCCTCCAGGCCACGGCTCACCATGTTCAACGCTGCGGGGATTATCGTCAGCCGTCTTGCCAACGACAGAATTGAACCAATTAACAAAACGATCGCGGCCGTCGGGGTTGGCGCAAGGGTCAATCGTCACAAGGACGTTGTCCAAGATTTTTGTCACCTCTTCGTCGTCGGAAGAAGCTAAGTGATAGAGGGCCTTGAGTGCCGCTTCGGTGGATGACGTTTCGTTACCGTGGACACAAAATGACAACCAGACGTGGGCCGGCGTGTCGGCCAAGAGTTTTTCTTTTTCCTCTGCTGACTTGACCAACCGAGGGTCAGCTAGGTGCCGAAAGCTCTCTTGAAGGCTGTCAAGTTGAGCCATGCGTTCCGGATGGCCCACATGCATGAGCACAAGCTCGCGTCCTTCGGCCGTGTGGCCGTAAATCTTGAAAGACACCCGATCTGAATTCGCTGCCAGATGTTCACAGTAGCGCACGACCTTGGCATGAGAGTTGTAGCGCTTGCCCAATTCGAAACCGAAGAATTCCTTTGGGCTCTTGAGACTAGAGGTTTGTTCAACTTGTGCCGAAGTGGTTTGGGCGAGACAAGAGAACACGAGAAAAAAGAGGGCTGCAGACAGTCGCTCTAAGTAAGTTGTGTGGAAAATCATCATGAGTTGGTCCATTTCAGACAAGAATTGCTGTCATCCTACCTGAGATGGCCCGATCTGACTTCGGGAGAATTGGGAGGAAATCAGGCGTGATCCCGGCCTCGGCGCCAAAAAGCGACAAGAAGGACGAGCCCTAAGAAACCCACGCCGAGAATCAGCTCGACTTTGAGACTGCTGCCGTCTCCGTCCTCCGACTGCTGAAAATCAGACTCCGTGAGTTCCCATTCGCGGGCATCGGATCGTGATTCACCTGGCCCATCAACAACGCGATCTTGAGGCTGGGCTGGCTCAAGACTCAGCGTGCTGCCCCGGCATGGTGCCTGTGAACAACCAAGGATGAAGACGACGAGAACAAGGACGCGCCGAATCATTTCAGAGTCTCCGAGTTTGGCTTTTGCCCTTCTCTTCGCATGCGAGCCTCAATTTGGCCCACCAACTTCAAGCAACGATCGAAAAGAGAAGAGTCTCTAAAAAGTGGGCGGCTCGTTTTCTTGACGCACTCGAGCAAAGAAGCCCGCGCCTCTTCCAGGCGTCCCAATCCTAGTTGCGATTGCGCACGACGATACAAAGCGATCATAAGACTGTTGTCGGCCAGATAGGCTGCTTCACTTTCGGCCAATGCGGCCTTGTAGTCTCGTCTTTGCAACCAATTCTCGGCAAGTCTCAAATGAGCTTCGGCGTGTTGCGGCTTGGCCGCGGAGAATCTGGCCCAAGCGTTCATGGTCTGTGAAGACTTGGGTTGATGCCTTTCAAAGAAATACGCTTTGGTCTCAAGAACAGCGAGATGACCTGGAGCAAGTTGTTCAGCTTCGCTCAGAAAATGAGCCGCTGTTGCATGATTGTCCAGGGCGCTGTGAACGTGTGTCAGAGCTAGGAGAGCCTGTAACCTGTCTGGCCCCGTCGGTGCCAGCTCAAGACCTTTCAACATAGCGCCGATCGCACGGTTGTGGTCCCCCAAAGTCTCGAAAATTTCGCCAGCAGCGACGAGGACGCCAGGTTCGTTCGGCTGCAACTTGAGAGCCCGCTGCACCGCGCGATTGGCAGCAACTGGGCGCTGATCGGCGAGTTGGACCTTCGCTAGACCGAGCCAGGCATTGGTGAGCGAAGGAGCCCGCTTCAAGGCGGCAAGATATCCGGATTCGGCCTCCTTGAGCAGACCAACTTGGCGATACAAGTGGGCACGTCTGAGTTGATAGTCTGCGCGCCAAGGCACCCGTCGGACCATTTGGTCGGCGGTTCGCAGGACCCCGAGAGTTGGGTCTGAAGCAGCATTCTGGGCTTTTCCGCTGACGATATCCGCTACCGAGGCGGATGCGCGAATCCGTGCGCGATAGTGGGCACCGCTGGCGACAATGGCGAGGAGAAACACAACTGACCATGCCCACCCTTGAGGACGGTGAATCGCAAACTTGTACTTTGATGGTGAAGACAATCGCATGGCAACGGCCATGGCTACGAGAAAGACAATACGTGTACCCGTCCGCTGCCAAGGAAAGCCGAAACACGCCACAATCAGAAAAGCGAGGATCACACAGATAGCTGCCAAAGCGACGCCATCTTCTTCATCCACGGCCCTGCGAAAGCCGTTGCGATTACGTACAAAAGGCAAGAGAAATGAGAGGAAGGCTGCCATGGCGAGCGCAAATCCAACGCCCCCGTTTTCGGCAAGGATGTTGAGGAATTCGTTGTGTGGTTTGTTGGGTTGGCGGCGCAGACTCAAACGCCCAACTTCATGTTGACGAACCGCCGAAGAAAAATCTGGATAGGCTACCTTGAAATTCCCAGGCCCTACACCAAAGACTGGATTGGCCTGGGTCATGGCCCAGGTATTGGCCCAAAGGTCAAAGCGCTCCCGTATGGTGGTATTTTCGGAATCGAAGGAAGACAGGGCGCGCTGCCAAAGTGTGACTTGTTCCTGTCCAGACCGAGGGCTCACCATGATCTTCTGGCTAGCAACGAAAGAGCCGCCGAGCACAAGCACAACAAGCGACGAGTGGAGAAGGACATGCCAAAGACGTTGGCCCCAAAGTGGTCGATGAATCAAATCGTGGGTGAACAGATGAAACCAAGCGGCTCCCACAGCAATGCCACCGCCGAGGAATGCCGCCCGCGACCCGGTTCGCAACAAGAACAGCCCGAGAACGCCAGCACCCCCGATTCCCATGAGCGCAGTGAAAAACCGCAGCCAACTCGCCTCACGTAGGGAACGGCACAAGGTAGAAAGGCCCAAGACCAGGAGAACAACAAATCCACAGAGGACAAATTCTGCGGCAAAATTCGTATGCCCAAAATAGGAACCGGGAGCGTCTGTTTGGCGCAGAGGCGCCAGGGGGTTTCCCCAGGGCAAGATGTTCTCAAGCACGTCTTTCCCATAGTTGCCCAGTCGCACCAAACCGCCGGGAGCAGCGTCAGGAAAGACCTCCTCAAACTGCACAAGGCCAAACATTGCAGCAATAACCCCTGATGCGGCAATGATTAACAACGCAACACGTCGGCTTGTGGGAGAATCCAAGAGCTCGAACGCCAACCACAGCCAAATGAGAGATTCCATGGTCACAAGAATCACGTCGACTGCTTGGCTTGGAACCGAAGCAAAAGGCCAAATCGCTAGTTGCCACAGGAGAAAACCGCAGCCCCAGTAGAAAGGGAGTGGAGTGGGCCGCCAAAGCGGATCATCCTTTTGTCGCTTAGTCCGCCAAACCCAAAGCGCCGCCAAACTCCAAGTTACCAGGGCGGCGAAAGCGCGTTTCGGCAATTCAGTTTGGTCGTGAAGGGACCGTAGGTGCGCCAAAGGAAGGCAAAAAAGGGCAGACAAGAAAAATGTCCGGGCAAATCCCTTCATTTCTTTTTCTCATTCACGAGTACTTTTTCCCAAAAGACAAAAACTATCCAACAACGAGCAGGTCCAATCGTATCTTCTCTTCGTTAGGCGCACTGAAGACGGTGGCGAGCCATCTCAGAACGCGCGTGTCCCCAGAGCCATTATTCGTTCATGCAAAGTCACAGAACCAGGCAATCCTAATAATGGTCCATAAAACTCGGAGCGCAAACCGAGGATTCTGGGAGAAACAAGAGTGCAATTTCTCCGTTTGGTCTACAAACCTTTCTATACGTAGCTTAAGAAAGTGCTTCCGTGAACCGAAAGTGGTTTCAACAGTCGAACTTACTGCGAATAGAAGGCAAAATCCTTCTTGGACATGGGCTTACGACGGTATAAGATCCCAGTCGGGATCGGGACGTTGTAAGCCGTTACATCGCGCCAAGTTCACGTTACGAGGGAAATTTGCACATGACGGGCATGACCAGCACGAAGAGGACTCTTCGTCTTAGCGTAGATGCTGGCTCAAACAGCCATAGGGATTCTTCCCGACGGCCTTTGAGCTATGCACTAGTCGCATTGATCTGCGGGCTTTTGATCACCATACCAGCCTGTAGTGGCGGTGGATTCAATCCAGGTGGTGGCGGAGGAGCGGCATTGACTGCTGCACTCGCAGGCGGGGGGGGCATCACCAATGTTGTCGCTTCTACAAACGAAACAATCGTCCGTGTGGACTTCACTGTAACGGGTAATGCCGCACAGACGTTCACCGTGACTCTGAAATACTACGAGGATCTGAATGCCAATGGCGTTCAGGACCTACCAGCAGAGCCGGCCATGAACATGACCCAGGCTCCTGCAATTCTCGAAACGACAGACCCATTGGTCGGTCCTTCGACCGTCGGCATGCAGACCATGCCGGCGAGTGGCACTTTTACTGGTGTCTTCTTCT
>JAJRYU010000234.1 GCA_024275615.1 Planctomycetota bacterium | reverse complement strand
CGTCTCGTCACGGACAATGGCGATGGCACCAAGACCTATGAATACGCGATCAACAATCAGACCTCCGATCGAAGCGCCTACAAATTTGAGGTCTCGGTCCCTATTGGTTCTGTCATCACCAACATGGGATTCCACGACGTCGACTATCACAGCGGTGAAGCCTATTCCGGAACCGATTGGGCGATGTCGGTGAACAGTGGCTCGATCGCTTGGGCCACCTCTAATTTTACCACGAACCCCAATGCCAATGCTCTGCGCTGGGGCACGATGTACAACTTCCGTTTCACAACGAACCTTGCTGCTGGCGACGGTACCCTGCACCTATTCAAGCCAGGCGCTCAGCCCAATATCACGATTTCATTCCCGACTCCGCCATTTGTCTATAGCTTTCCCAATGGGTTGCCGACGGCAATGAACGAAACAACAACCACGAATGTCTTGGTGAGAGCTACTACAATTACGACTGGGCCCGATCCGGCAACCGCGATGGTTTTCTCTCGCATCAACGGCGCGCCATTTTTCGCCGCACCCATGACGAACCTGATTCAAGGTGATTTCCAAGCGACACTGCCGCCTGTTCCCTGTGGTGCAACCCTTGACTGGTATGTCTCTATCGCTCCCCTCGGGGGCGGACCAGCCTTGGTGAGTCCTGAAGGCGCTCCCAGCCAATTCCATACCGCCGGTTCTTCTGCTCCCTTGGCGATCTTGTCGACAGACAACGCTGAAACGAATCAAGGCTTCGCCGTCTCAGGAAACGCCACAGACGGTCAATGGGACCGGGGAGTTCCGGTGGCCAACAATCTCTTGGATCCACCTTTTGATTCCGATGGAAGTGGGCAGTGCTGGTTAACTGACAATTCTGCGCTCACCACGAACTCAGACGTTGATGGTGGTTCAACGATCTTGACGTCGCCGGTCTACAACTTGTTTGAGCTGTTGGAAGCGAGAATCAGGTTTGATCTGTGGTACATGACAGACGGTACGGACGCCATGCAAATCGAGATTTCAAACGGTGGCCCTTGGGTTCTCGTGGAGAATATCCCAGCGAGTCTGAATGGTTGGGAGCCTAGATCTATCCGTGTCTCGGACTTTGTTACGCCGAGTGCGAACATCCAGTTTCGGCTCATAGTCAGCGATCTGGGCAGTCCAGACATTGTTGAAGCCGGGCTTGACAATATTCGGACAGACTCTTGTCGCTACTTCTCTGACACGGTCGCAGCCGGCAATGTCACTGTTGCCAACGGGCTGCCACCTCAGCAAGTATTCAAGATTAACGGTTCCAATGGTGGAGCACTTCGTCGCGTGACGGTCGGTTTCGGTCAGGCTCTCTCTTTTGAGATGAATCAACCATTTACCAATGCATTCCCTTCCAAGTTCATTGTTTGGGGTACGCAACTCACACCCCCACCGTCCTTGGAATTTGACTTTGGCTTTGGCATTGGTTCGATGCTGTTTACGCCTTGCGATGTTAATCCCGCGAATCCAACCTTGTTTGTACTCACTGACAACTTTCCATTCAGTAGTTGTCCTGGGATTATTGGGTCACCACCGACGCCGTGGATGACTACCTTCCCAGCTGGCCTTAACAGCGAGATTGCGGTGACGATGCAAGGGCTCATTATTGACCCGGGTGGATTCAATAGTCTGGCGGTAACGAACGCCATTTTCTTGCGGATTTCTGCTCTGCTCTGATCTTGAATTGAGCTTACCGAGTGCCGGAGGCCCAGCGACTTGCTGGGCCTCTTTTTATTGCTCAAGGCGTTTCAATAACTCCAAGCCGATCTGATCTTGAGGGTTTTCCTTGAGCAGCATCTGAATGGCCTCTTGTGCCTTGTTCCTATCGCCGAGTTGTAAGCGGTGATGGGCGATTTCGATGAGCCTCTGCCGCCGATGCGGGCCCAACGTGTGTGGGACCATAGCCTCTAAGGCTTCGACATAACTCTCAAGATCTTGAGCCTGCTGGGCGAATTGCAGCTTTTGTCGTTGATAGGCCTGATTGTCTGGCATCAAGGCTACGGACTTCTTCACCGCGTCTAAGGCGCTCTGCCATTGGCCTTGTGACGCCAAGACACTGCCCAAGTCAGACAAGGCTTCGGCGTGTTTGGGCGCTATCCGCACTGCATTCTTGAGCAAGCTGATGGCTTGCTCAGGTTTTTGCTCGACAATGGCCAACCAGGATAGATACCAAGGATAGCGCATGTCCGGAAAGAGAGACAGTGATCTTGCCCGGTTGAACGCCGATGTCGCTTCGTCGACGTTTCGTTTGACGTTCTCGGGCAGTTCCGACCTGTCTTTT
>JAJRYU010000233.1 GCA_024275615.1 Planctomycetota bacterium | reverse complement strand
GCACGGCTATTTCAATGTCGGTGGCATCCCAGCAACCACGCATCATGCGGGAAAAGGTTCGCTCTACCTTCCTTATATCAACCACCCGCCGACTCTTTACGTGCTGCTATACCCATCCTATCTGCTATTTGGTGGTCAGGAGACGAGCATTCGAATTGTGATGCTGGGGATTCTCTTGTTAACTCTGCCCGCACTGCTTCTCATTTTTTCGCGCATCTACGGTTGGAACGTCGCAATTCTGGCGACTTTGGCTTTTGTGTCACTGCCAATCACCATCGTATACCTGAACATGGCAGACCCCATCACGTTTTGTTTTCCTCTTCTTGTGCCAGTCGTGTTTCTGTGGATGCGTTTTCTGAGAACGGCGAGGCGCGTGGATCTGCTGGCCTATTGCGCCGTGGCATTTGTTGCTGGGATGATGGGCTGGCATGTCTATTTCGTCGTAGCCGCCCTTGGGCTCGATCTTCTGTTTAGGCATGAGCGAAGTTGGAAGAAACTCCTTCTCATCGGTTTGCCATTTGGACTTTCTTTTCTAACTGTGGTCATTTGGATTGGTGTGGCGTCGCCAAATCTTGGTGAGGAAGTCACAAATTTGGTCGACAAAATTGGGGCCGCAATCACCATGAACCCTGAACAAGAACTCGCCGCTCTTATTCCCGAAGGGGAAACGAAATGGAAGATCTGGGCCGCGAGAATCGGTGTTCATTTTGTCACTATGATGGGGCAAGGAGCCTTGTTCGTTGCTGGCGCAGGAGCTCTCGTACTCATAAGACGACGGCGAAGCCACCGTGTGCAGTTGCGGTTCTTTCTTGTGCTACTGTTAGCGGGAATTGCGCCGATCATTGGCTCCGTAAACCACGCCTATGGGCATGATTTCTGGCTTCTTCTGATTGTCCCATCTTTGGCCATCGCCATTGGAGTTTGCGCAAACGCTGTGTTGGCCAGAGCACGAGGACTTTGGGCGCGTCTTATTGTGATTGCCGTCATTGTCGTTCTGGTGATCTCAGGTTTTCGGGGCGCTCTCTTGCATCACGCGGCGATTCCTAGGTCTTTGGGAAAGGCGCTGACGCTTGATATGAACAGGCGTTTTTCAGCCGACGATCTAGTTCTTTCAGCCTTGTCAGGGTATTCGCAGAAGTTCTACGCCAACTTCACCGTGATCGACAACAATGACTGTGCTGCGAACTACCGCAACGCTCTCAAAGCGCTTGCCAACAACGCCGATGAGTTTGACAAGTCATTCTTTGTCTGGCCGCTTGCCGCGGGTCCGGACTTCGGTTGGGTCACTGCAGAAAAACTGCCGATTCGCTTTGGCTTCAACGATATTTTTGCCGATGAGAAGGCTTCTGTCTTGGAGATCGACTTGAAGAAAGCGATCACTCTAGCCAGGTAGACCCGCCACGGTTTCTTTGAGTGGTGGGGTTTGCTCAACGACACGGACAGCGTCGTGGCGCACATGGTTGTTCTTCATTTCATGTTCGAGCTGTTTCATATCCACCATACCATTGTCGATGCACTCCTTCAGAAGTCCAAAGAACAGGTTTTGCTGATTCATGTCAGGGTTCTGGCGGTATTGTCCTAGCAGGGCGTACTCACCGAGTAGCTTGCGCCTCAGGGTCATGGCCCAGCCCAAAACTGGAATCTTGTTGTGTTTGTCAGAGGGCCGGAAGTCGACTTTTAGACCGGTCTTCCATGGCTGTGTGATACGTTTGGTCGTGTGGAGAAAGTGTGTCTTCTTGGTCAGGACGTCCAAGTCATTCCAGGTGTCGTCAAGAAGACCAATCGACTCTCTTGGTTCATTCCGCAAAGTGACCCAGCCTTTGTATTCCAGTTTTCGATCGAACATGGAATTGAACTGTTCTTCGACTTTCCAGTGTTTGAGTTGGGCGCAATCGAGGAGCATGACGCTACTGGCCATGTCACCATTGATGTCAGTGCTGTTCTTCTTGCGTGGGCGGCACCATATGGCCTTGCCCTTCATGTCCATGGTGAACAGTTTCCAAACGTCATCAATGGCGAACACGTCTGGATCGACGACAACGGCTTTGCCTCGGTAACCCATGAGTTCTGGCGGCATGAAGCGTGTTAGCGTGAATGACTGGAGGTCATTCATGTCCCACTTGCGCATGGCACCATTGCGCAAGAAATACTGATCTTGCTTGGCGGCAAAGAATGGGTGATCTCTATTGTCGATGATCTTGATGTCGAACTTGTCGTTGTTTTCGGAGAAGCGACGAAAGGAATGTTCAGCCACCACGGCGCCGACATACTGCTTCGCATTGGTTTGAATGAAAACGCATGGTTTGGGTTCTGCGTTGTTTTCCTTCGTCATCGTTTAAAGCTCCTACAACCACCACTATCTGTGTGCGAAACACTCGCTCATCTTTCACCATAAATCTACGTTCACACCCAGCCGTTTCAAGGCTGGAGTTGGCAGGGATTCACCAATCGCAAAAGGCCTCAATAACATAAGTTACAACCATGGAAATCAGTATGGCGGCTCGACGTCCGGGAATTCGCTAGGTTGTGGGAATAAGCTTGTTTTTGACTTTCCCAATGATCGTGGCGATATCGCGGCGTTCGTGTTCCTTCATGGAGAATCGCACGACGACCAAACCAAAGACCAACAGACCGGGGAAACCACAGGCTGCGAGAGAAAGCCAGGTGGCTGGTTCGAAGTAGAAGAAAAGGGGCATCCACACCATCGATGCGATCAAACCTGGCAAAACTCCGGGGATGACCGTCTCTTTGAGCCAACGTGAGAAACAAAGTTGAGTGATCTTGAATGCGAATGGGAGTGACAAGATGGGAGCCATGACCATGACCACAGAGAGGCTGGCGATCGCGGCGCCGAGGGCCCCCATGTCAAAACCAATAATGAGGATGGCCATGACTGCCACGACGGAGGAGTGGTTGGCGAGTACGAGAAAGCAGGCTTCCTTGGCCATGCCAGCGGACGTGGCGATACGCCCCATCATGATGTTGCTGAATCGGATGGGCAAGACAAGAATGATGATGAGCATGACTTGAATCGTGAGCTCGATGTCGACGTCCTTGGCCGCGCTCAAGTAGAGCCTCATGGCGTTTGGTCCAAAAATGAGCACTGGGCAGGTCGCAAGCATGGCCAGCCAAAGAGCGTAGCGACAGCCATTGAGGTAGACCGCTCGGATGCGGTCGATTTCTCCGAGCGCCCACATCGCGACGAGGGGTGGTGCCAAAGGTCGCAATGCAGTGATCATGAGCCTTTGAACTTGCTTCAGGACCAAGGAGCCCAAGTAGAAGCAGATGAGATTCCCCGGTGCAGCAAAGTGATTCAGCAGCAAGAGTGAAACAGATAGGCGCATGGCGGTTGCTGTTTGTTGGACAAAAGTCCATGAGCCAAACGAGGCAATCTCTGGCGCAATCGACCAGTCGATACTTGATCGGCGAAAAACAAGTTCCGGGACCAAGCGCCTTGAAATCCACAACCTCAGGAAGAACCCTGTGGTATTGGCCAATGTCGTTGCCAAGACGACCCAGACCACGCGTACTTCGAACCCGCTGAATAGCGCCGCCAGAAGGATGAGCCGCAGCGCTTGACTCCCTAAGTCAATCAAGTTGCCGTGGATGAACTTTTGCTTGATGAATATGCCCAGGCCAAAGGCGGCAAAGGCAACACGGGTGATGGCCCCGGTGACAAGGATCGCCATCATCCAACGGGCATCGTCGATGTATTCAGGTTTGACCTTGATGATGTTGTCGATCTGCCAGATACCCAGGACCCCGATCAAGGCCACAATAAGGGCGGCACCAAATAGTAGTGGCGTCATCGTCGAGAGAATAGCCGTCACTCTATTCTTGTCGCCCTTGGCATAGGCGTCGACCGAGTACCGTCCCAACCCGGCGGTGAGGATCGTTGTGATGAGTGGGATAAAGACCATGGGGGCCATGAGTAAGGGGAAGAGCTCGTATTCGGCAGCTGATACCCGACTCAAGAGGAATTGCTGCAGCCACACTAAAACGGTGAGGCTAATGATGTGGGTCAAAACCGAGCTGACCGAATTCGCAACAGCAAGTTTACGGCTGGTGGCGATCTGGTTGTCTTTGGCTTCCGTCATGGGTTTGGCGCGGCTCTTTGGGACTTCCTGATGATCAAACTATCTCGTGGCACTTACCAAGGTCGACGGGACCGAGGTTGATTCGCAAGTGTCTCATTTTCGCCATCAAGCGCGAAGTTCGGGCTAAAGGCAGGATCGTTGAGGAGATCACGCCCATAGAGTTTGCGCATCAGGTTCGCCTCCTTATCGTAGACCTGTGCTTGTTCGACGTTTCGCTTAGCAACGCTGATATGCTCGTAGTGATAGAGCGTCGCATGGGGAGTCCACACATTTCGTACGCCCAGATCCAAAAGCCTCAGGCAAAAATCAACATCGTTGTAGCAGATTGAGAAGCGCTCGTCGAAACCGTCGATTTTCTCGAAAAGATCCCTGCGAACGGCGATGCAAGCGCCAGTGACTGCGGAATAGTTGTGTAGGCAATCGAAACCAGCAGCTCCGGGCTGGCTTCCCTTAGCGATACCACGGTACAAATGGCCAGCAATATGGGCTCTTGAGATACCACAAACCACTCCCGCATGTTGAATCGTGTCATCTGGATAATAAAGGAGTGCTCCGACCGCGCCGATGGGCTCGCGGATTGCCAGTCTCACCAGGTCTTCTAACCACGTGGCAGAAATGACGGCGGTATCGTCGTTGAGGAACAAGAGAATCTCGCCAGTGGCCTGCTTGGCGCCAAAATTGTTGATGGCGGCAAAATTGAAAGCCTGTGGATACGAGAAAACTCTCACCTTGGAATTCGTTGCAATCTTGGCGAACCAGGCCTTGGATTCTTGTTGCTGCGAATCGTTGTCGACAAGAATGATCTCGTAGTTGTTGTAGCCTGTCTTGGCCAGAATCGACTCGATACACTTGGACAGGAGTTCAACTCTATCCCGCGACGGAATGATGATGCTGACTTGTGGCAGGATTCTTGGGAGAGGGTGCTGGACATGGAGGGTGGAAGGCGAGCAAACATGGATGGTGGCACCTTCGAGGCCTAACGCCGAATGGAATTCCTGTATAAGTTTTTCTCTTTGGGGAGCATCCGAGGAGCCTGACCTCTCGACTCTTTGCACCAGAACGTGAGGGATGTGGATGATCTTCTCTCTTGCCGCCGATCCCAAGGTGCGTGCTCGTGCAGAGGCTAGTGAATCCGGGCTCTGTCCGGGTTTGTCGCCAGCGGACTTCATTGCGGTGATGCCAAGATAGTCTGTCGATTCAAAGAGTTCCGGCGACCATGCTGGCTTCATGAATGGGCACAGCGCGCCAGTTTCTCGGCGATATTCTTCGTCAGCGTATAGAATTTCTGCTTCAGGTTTCTCCCTGGCTTGCCAAGCAAAGAGAAGAAGACACTGTGGTAGCAGGACATCTCCCGCCTTGACGAACAGAGCCCATTCCTTACGGGCCAGTGTGTCCAAAGAAGAGCCGTTGTCGCCGATCATCTGAACCGATGACGGCGGCAGGATTTGAGTTTTCAAGGATTCGAGAGTCGCCTGCATGGCTTCGCCTTGCTCACCCTCGATCACCACTCTCAAAGATGTTTGGGGGCCAAGATTCTTGGCTATTTTCCTGGCCTCCTTGATCGATCGGCTGTTCAGATCAACAAACTGCTGACGCCAAGATTCGTAGTCTCCCAGAAATGGTGAGCAATCGACGGTTGCTGGGAGTCCACGGAATGCACGCCACATCGTCCCAAGAAAGGAGCGCAGTGTAGCTCGGCGTCTAGGCTCCTCAGTTTCTGGCATGGTTCTCACTCAACGGTCTGCTGGGGTCTTAGCCTGTCATCGGCTGTTGTTGACCTAGTCTTTTGGCTCTGGAATGACGAATCAGACGAAAATTCGCGCTTTTAGACAATGAGGAGCGTGTCTCTTTGACATTGCGACAATTTTATTCTCGGTCTCCTTGCCCAGGGGCCCTGCGGGAAACATTGCTTGGATAATAACTTAGCAAAAAAGCCCGAGTGGCTGTATTCTGCTTAGCCTGAAAGACCATGCTGTTTTGTGGATCTGGAGCCTTGGACTGGTATGATCGATCCTGAAAGATCTTCAACGTAGGAATGGGCTGCGTTGGGGGAGCTTTCTCAAACCGTATCACGGCTACCGTTTCGCGGTGGCAGCCCGAACCAAAAGTACACTCAGGAGAGAGAGACCTATGAGCCTCAAACTACTTGCGGCCATGCTTGCCGCCACATGTGTGTTGGCGTTTTCGTCGAGCACCCCGAATCAAGTTCAAGCTGATCTTGCGAATACTCCCATCCTAGGGCCTGGAGGTGCCACGAGTACGCCAACTCCCTACACTGGAACAAATGGTGGCGCGGAAGACTTGGTCTTGGATTTCTCACAGACAGGGCCAGCAACAGGAACAATCACTGTGACCGGCGGTACCCCCGGAGGTTCTGGCCTTATGGCTGTGAGTTTCGCTCCTGCGAACGTTCAGGGTTTTGGTATTTCATTTCTGATTGCGACCGATCCGATCAACCTCATCACTTTCTTTTACTACGGATATGATGCTGCAGGATCATTGACCGTACCGGGAGTGAGCCAGAGTTTCCCGAATTTGGCTGGGACGGACACCTATATCCAAGCGTACGAATATGATCCCGGAGCTAAAGCCTCCAATGGATTGGTTTTTCCACTGCTTCCATAAGTCGTTCCGTTCGATAGAATCAAGGAGCCTCAAGCACATGCTTGGGGCTCTTTTCGTTGAGTCTCGAGTTCAAGAAAGGGAGACCGTTGTTTCAAATTCACAAACGCCTGGTGATGGATTCTCATGATCTTGGGAAGGTCGGTCTTTGTCATCTTCGTCTGCACAAGAACAGCGCCCTGCCTTGGTTTATCTTGATCCCCGAGGTTCCTGCCCTTGAGATTTTTGAAATGACTCGCAGTGATCGTGTCCGACTGAGATCAGAAATGGACCTGCTCGCGGCGTTCGTCAAGGAGCTCCCTCGAATCGAGAAGATCAATGTCGCAGCCATCGGCAATCTTGTTCCCCAACTTTACATCCATGTTATCGGCAGATACCAGGAAGACCCGTTCTGGCCCGGTGTCGTCTGGGGGCAAGAACTATCAGAGAAATGTTATTCCACGGCCGAAGTCGAACATTTCAAGAGCCAGATTCAAACCGTTGTGAAGCTTGGATTGACGGGTCAGGATTCCGACTGAAAGGGTGCGATGATGGGCGCTAAGACCCACGGGGATGCCACGAGCATGGACGAAGTGCAAAATCGCCGGAACATGGCAAGAACGGGAATTTGGGTCATTCCGGCCTTTGTCTTGGCGTCGCTTTGCGCCGTCATAGCTGACTTGAGCATTGCGGTCTACATACGGCATCAGGCATGGGCGACGTTGCCAGTTCTCTACTTGATTGGCGTCGCTGCCCTTGGCGGGTTCCTCCTCGGATCAATCGTTCAGCTGCTCTTGCTCTTGCTGACCAGGCGAGTAAACAATCGTCCCTTTTCCTTCCGAGATCCGGTTTCTTTTCTGGTGACGGCCAGCTTGGGTATCGGTCTGATCTACATCAATCAGGCCCTTTTTGAGGGGGCGAGGATCCGCGAGAACACCTATTTGTCTCTCATCAAGGTCGGTTTTTCCTTGTGCGTCATGGTGGCGGCCGCTCTGAGCATAAAAGTGGTTCTCCTTGTTTCTCAAAAAGCATCATCCGCCACACTTGTGACCAGATGGTCCATGGCTTCTTTGTTTCTTGCTGCTGCCTCAGGGCTTTACGCCGTGGACCTCACCTTCCTGACCAAACAATACACATTCGTCCACATGCAGTTGGCCATTGCCAATCTATTCGTTGTGGCGATCGGACTACTTCTTCTGCAGGGTGTCCTTACTCGCAGCCGCACGATCAGCGTGTTCTTGGCGGTCATGTTGCTGAGTATCATGGGAGCATTCTTGATTCGCACACACGACGAGATCAAGCGAATCCGTGGGGATGCCATGGCCTTGGCGCCGAGTGTCTCGCGCTGGTTTTTGTTGCCAGAAAGAATTTTCGAATTCCTGTCGCCGTTGGACGTCAACGCTGAGGTTGGGGTCTCTGAAATCCTCAAGACTTGGCACATCACGGCTGCTCAGCGCGACACGTTCCAAGAGAGATTGGACTCTTTGCTACCGCAAAGACGAGATCTCAATCTCTTGGTTGTGAGCATTGATACATTGCGAACAGACCACGTGGGAGGCTTCGGTTACGCCAAAGCAACAACGCCCAATCTTGATCGACTGATGGCCCAGTCTTTGAGTTTCGCTCGCTGTTATACCCCCTATCCAACCAGCGCTTGGGCGTACTCTTCTTTCATGAGTGGTCGGTATCCGTCGGCTGCGCCCGTGGCGCAGATCATGGAGAATCCTCACATCAAGATTGATCGAGACGTCACCTTGGCTGGTCTCTTGGGGAAGAGCGGTTTTAGAACTCACGGTCGGAGCGCTTTCAATCGAAGCACACTCATGCAGAGGAGTATTTTCGGGCACCTGAAAGAGGGATTCGATACCTTCAACCCAGTCCAAGAGATCAAGGCCGTGGCAGCTCCTATTTTGACCACGCGTGGACTTCAGGTGCTCAAGGAAACGAAAGGTCAGTTCTTCTTGTGGATGCATTATCTGGAGCCTCACGATCCCTACGAAAAGAACCCCCGATTCGATTTCGGCGATTCTCGAATTGGACGCTATGATGGAGAAATCGCTGCGGCGGATTTTGAACTCGGCCGCCTTCTCACAGCTCTCGAGAAAAAAGGAATAGCCGACAAGACCGTGGTTGTCGTCATGAGCGATCACGGCGAGGAGTTCAAGGAACACAACGGCCTGTACCACAATTCCAGTTTGTACGAAGAACAGGTGCGCGTGCCCCTGGTCATCTATGTGCCAGGGCTCGAAGGCAAGAGAATCGAAACCCCCATTAGCCTCGTTGATTTTTTGCCAACAATATCCTGGCTGTTTGACATCAAGGATTCTCAGATGCGCAATGGCCAGCCTCTTTGGCCCTTGATATTCGATGGATCACGTCCTCATCCACACATTTTTTCGGAACTACGTGGATCCCACGCTCATGCCGCAGATGACTTGGAGATGGTTGTTTTTCAAGGTCGAAAACTCATCAGAAACAGTCGTCGTCATACAGAAATCATCTTTGATTTGGAAAGCGACCCGAACGAAGAGAGAAACATTCTCGGGCGCGACGCCAGGTCCGATGCCATCTTGCGCGGTCTTTTGTCTGCCTCTCAAGCCGCCGTGCGCCATGTGCTTGGTCACGATGATGACTTGCAAGATCCGACCATCGACGAAAAGTGGATTCGTCAAGAGATAGTAAATATCCTTGCCAGTGAACCAGCGAAATTGCCAGCTCTCATTGGTGCATTTACCAGTCGATTCTTGGACCCTGTTGAGGGTCTTGACCCCTCAAAGGCCG
Organism: Planctomycetota bacterium; assembly: GCA_024275615.1. Taxonomy (GTDB): domain Bacteria; phylum Planctomycetota; family DRQF01; genus S139-23. The sequence continues at coordinate 15,808 of JAJRYU010000233.1, read as the reverse complement.
AGTTTTTTGCTCCCCAAAGTTCTTTGCGTCAACAGTTGCTTGAGCTCTTCTCGGTGATCTACTCTCCCGGTGAACCACGCCTTGCCGGACCGATCCTATCGATGGTGGAAGGTGGGCGAATGCGCGAATTCCTACCTGTGCTGAGTGCGCGTCCCACCGATCATCCTCTTGTGCTTCCCCAAGTTCTTTTCTTGAGAGGGGTCTTCCAAGACACCACTTGTTTGTCTGAGTTGCAGGCTGAGTATGCGCGTTCTGGTAGTCGCGAAAAATATCGCCTCCTGACTGGATTAGTTGCCCTTGGTGCAAAAGTAGAGGACACAAGAATCTTGGCAGCTTTGCAAGTACGTGCTCCACTCGTCACAGCACTTCTCCTTCGCGAATTGGGCAAGCGCCGGTGGCCTCTATTGTTGGAGACTGCTGACCTCCTTGTCATGGAAAAGGTATGGTCATTTGAGATCGTGAAGACGTCTTTGATTGCTGCCTTGGCGGATCTACCATCATCGCCGCGTCGCGATCGCTTGTTGGGTTGTTTGAGTTCGGATCTACACCCTCGCATTTCTCTGCGTGCCAAGGCGGCACTTCGCAAGCTCGTTCCAGAGTCTGATCGCGCCGGCTGGTTACAAAGTGGAGCTGCCGAAATGGAAGGGCGCCGGGCGATTCGTGCTCGATCTCTTGGAACCGCCTTGCAGTCTTTTACTACTGCTGCGAGCACCGCGCCGGTTCAAGACGCTTCATTGCTGGCTTTTCGCGCTCGTGTTTTCCAAGCTCAGGGAAAGCTCAAAGAAGCTCGTGCAGCTCTCAAGCAAGGAGATAGGGCTGCCATCACGGTAGATCGTTCTTCACACGTTGAATCTTGGGGGCCTCTTTTTCTTGGCGATCCTCATGTCAGTTTTCGCCTCATTGGGCTGGAGCCCAAGCAAATGCGCAATTCTCTCTATTTTGTCGATGTCGAACTGACGAATCATGGTCCTTTGGCCTTACCCGGCGGCACCGATACCGCTGCGGTCAAGATTGTTCCCTTGTTCCTTGACGAGAAGGGGAGACTCGTCAAGGTGACTCAAGTTTGGCCCGTTGCGCTTGGCGTTTCAGACCTGGGAGCACAAGAGAAACGCCGATTCAGTGTCGCTCTCGCTTCACCTCGAAAATTAGGCAAATACCAGCTCGCGGTGCAATTGAAATTGACGGCACCCAGCCGAGCCAAAATCTCCGCGCCGCAGATCTTGGGTGACGTTGAGGTTGTAGGAAACACCTCTCGCAAAGCCATGAAACCCAAAGAGAAATAGGCTGAGTCAGGGAAATGATCACATTCGCTCTTGTTCTAGGCTTGCTGGCTTGAAATTGTGGTGGCGAAACCCTTCCCTTGAGAGCTTGCAATATGGACATTTTTAAGGCCATTTCATTCGAGGCTGCCCATCTACTGCCCCATGTACCCAAAGGGCACAAATGTGGCCGCCTCCATGGTCATTCATTCGAAGTCGAGCTTCATGTTTCGGGAGACGTGGATCCCCAATCCGGTTGGGTAATGGACTTTGCCGATCTCAAGGAGGCCTTCAAGCCGACATACGAGCAACTCGATCACCACTATCTGAATGAGATTGAAGGTTTGGAGAACCCCACAAGTGAAAATCTCGCCCGGTGGATTTGGCAGCAATTGAAGCCGACTTTGCCCCGATTGTCGAAGATTGTTGTCCGAGAAACTTGCACAAGTGGTTGTGTCTACCGGGGTGATTAGTCTTTCATAGATCTCGCGGTCAGCAATCGCTTGGCGATCAGTTCGCCAATATCCTGAGCCCCTTTGGGTGTGTAGTGATAAAAGTCGTAAAATGTCTTTCTGCTCATTTCGAGATGAGGCAGAAGGTCAATGTGCTCTATGCCTAGTTCGTCACATACTTCTACGGAACGAGCGTCCATGTCTTGCATTCGGGCTCTGATCATCGACGTGTCAAAATAGGTGTCGCAAGTCTCCTTGAATGGATCTCCTTGGGCAGCATTCCAGAAGAAACTCTCTTCTTCAGGAGTGTGAGTCTTTTCGAACCAGGGTTGGCGAACAACCACAACACGTTTGGATTTCTCGTTACAAGCAAGCAGAACTCGACGAAACGAATGAGCGAAACGATCGAGCATTTTCTGAGGGTCGCCGGTTTCCGTTCTTTTGTTCGTGGCATCTTGGCGCATCCTGCGAAGCGCGCCCACCCGTTGACCCGTGTTCTCTCGAACGTCCGGCTCGACGCGCCTTGATTTCAATTGAAGGCGAGCCCATGCCGCGAGGGCTGTCTTTTTTGGATGCCAACCATAGTCCTTGCCGGGCACAAAAGAGACGTAGTCAGCCATATCAATCTTCGGTTCGTCATCGGCTGAAGTGGCACCGCGCGAAAACCAACGTAGGACGTCGCTGGCGCCAACCATGCACAGAATTAGATCCAGCTCCTCGTATTGGGGCAAGACTAAATCCATCATTTTTTCTAGGGCTACACTTCCCAGGCCTGCTCTCGCGATGTTGCCAAGATGAACGTCTTTCTTGTTCAACCTCTGCAGGTTTTCGGGTTTGCCAAGAACGGAAGTAACCACGCCCGGCCAGCCAGAATCTTTGTCGAGGTAAAAACACTCTGCGGCGCTACCGCCGATCACGAGAATGCGGTAGATGTCTTGACCCGGCGGGCAATCATCTCCTCTCTCGCCTTCACTGTTCGCATAGCTGCGCACCAGTTCTTCCAATTCTGGAAGAACATCTTGGTCCATTTTCATATGAAGCTTGGAGTTCGGTTGCCAAACGAAGGCACGACCGTGGTGTTGCAAATAGTATCGAGCTGCCAACTCGGCAAGAACGCACAGACATCCCAAGATTGCCAAAGCAATGGCAGTGCTTTCGACGATGGGCATCATGCTTCAGTTCTCGACAACAGAGACTTTAGTCTTGCCAAAAGATCCATGTAGCGATCATGCCGATAGACAAAACCAACCCATATCACGACAAAGACCACGACCATGGCTATTCCGCTCAACATCAATTCCGGCAGGCTGCGTGGCGCAAACTCTGCCTTCAGCCACACCAATCCGGCGATCACGGGGATCGCACCTATGATACATCGAGGCAGCACGTAGGCCATGTAAGCCAGAATCGAGGACTCGATTGCGCGACAGGCATAGATCAGGATAACGACGGCATAGATGATATTGGGAATGGCTGTTCCCAAGGCTACGCCGAAAAGACCGAAGGGTCCAATGAGGGCAATGCTGATGGCGATGTTGGTGATGCCGACTCCCAAGAACAACCAAGCCGGAAATTTGACTTTTCCCAGCCCCAGAAGCATCGGCAACGCGACCGCACGCATGGGCAAGAAAAAGAAACAGGAGATCATCAGGGCTGGAACGACTTGTTGTGCAGGTTCGTAGAATTCGACACGGTGCATCCACCATGAAATGAACTCTGGACCAAGCACAAGAAGGTAGATCCCAACCATGAGTGCCAATGACAAGGTGATCTTAGACCACTTGAGGAAGATATCCTCTAGCTCAGCCAAGTTCTCTTCTTTCTGAAGTTTTGCGGCCATGGGCATGACCACACCGGCGACAGCGATCATCAGCTCGATCAAATAGATGATGAAAGTATTGGAACGGGCGTAGTGAACGACAGCAGCTGGATCGAGCCCCCAGCCGATGACCAAGGCGTCTGTTTGAAAAGCAAGTTTCACACCAGCATGCATGAGGACCATATAACCACCGAAACCGAAGATCGTCTTCATCCTCTTGCGATCGAAGTCGGCGATCCGGAAACGCAGCATCGGGTATTTTTTTCGTATCGCGCGCCGAGGGAGTATGAACTCCAGAATGAGTGTGGCGATCTCAACGGCTGCAAGATAGACGATGGACGCCACTGTTGTGAGGACACAAACGATGAGAAGCACTCGAATCAACAAGATGAAGACCATGATCTTGTTTTGTTGAACAAAGTCTCTTTTGCCGGCCATGATGGTGTAGGGCAGTTGTAAGACGAAGCTCAGGGCGACGTGGCCGACGATAAGGCCGAAAGCGATGCGTGCGGCCCAAATGTCCTCGGATGCGATCCTGCTTTCCATGACGTGGGTTGAAATACCATTGACGGTTGTTTCTACCAGCCTTGGAGTCAGGTAGATGAGCTCAAAAAACCAGAAGAATCCGCCCCCGACAATGATGGCCGCTAGGCCGATGAAGACGAAAATCTTCTTGCTTGTGCCAATGATCTGGTTGGTCTCTTGGTCGTCTTTGGCGGCCGCGATTGCCCGCACTGTAGCAATCGGTACACCCAAGGCTAGCATCTTCATGATGCCTGTGGTTGACATCACCATTTCCCATGCGCCATAGGTGTCCTGGCCCAAGAACAGATTCATCAAGGGTGGGACAACCAGACCAACAACGATGAAGATCACCGTGCGAATCCACTGGGCACCAATGTTTTTGAACAAGTTCAATTTCCTCTGCGATCCTTCGGCTATGAACTTATATTTCGGCCAAACCTGTCTTGCCCTTTGAGGGCATCCACGCCAGGATAGTGGCACGCCAGCTTGGCCGATGCAACCTCACGCTATGATTCGACTTGTGCTCATTCTTTTGTTGGTGCTTGTGACCATTTTTGTTCTGAGCTGGACGCATGTCTTGCCTGGGGGCTGGTTCTTGCGTGATCTGGTTGAGGATCCCGCCCATAGAGCTGCGCGTCAAAGAGCTGCACACCGCTCGCAACGCCTCAAAGAATTCCGGGAAACCTCTCAAGACTTTTCGTTAATCGACCACCCCGTCGTTTTTTTGGGGTCTTCGACCGTGGAACGATTTCCAACAGATCTTCTCTTTCCAGGTGGCCAGGTGATCAATCGAGGGATTGGCGGAGAAAAAGCGGGGGAACTTCTGGAACGACTGGAAGTGAGTTTGCCCCCAGATGTGTGGCGACGCGCTAGCGGTGTGTTGCTTTACGGCGGTTCAATCGACTTTCGTCAAGATCGAGAGTCAATTGCGGTCGTGCGAAGAAGAGTGGGCTTGGTGGTGGCAAAGCTCAAGGCCTTGGCGCCGAAAGCCACAATCTTGGTTGCAGGAATCTTGCCGGGGAGGGGGAGTGAGACCCGTGCGAGTGGCCCACTTCTGAGGGAACTGAATCAGACTCTCCTGCGGTTTGCCGCCCAAGAGGAAGTGCCGTTCATCCAGCTTGCCAAAGCTCCTCTCATCGATACTCATAATAGGCTTGCGCATGCCATGAGTATCGATGACTGGCATCTCAATGAGGCGGGCTACGAAGTTCTCAGTCGTTGGCTCCGGTCCGAAGGAAGTGCTCTTAGTTCTTTTTTGAACTGACAAGTTTTCCGTTAATGATGACGCCAGTAACATGGCTAGTGTATTCGAATGGATCGCCATCAAACAGTACGATGTCGGCGTCTTTGCCAACAGTGATGGAGCCCACTCTTTCTCCAATGCCCAAGATCCGCGCAGCATTGAGCGTGACGGCCTTGAGCGCCGGCTCCATACCCAAACCGTGTGCCGCAGCGATGGCGGCTTCAAACAGCACAACGCGAGTCTTGGGGACGTAACTTTCGTAACCGCTCTGAAAACAGAACAGGACATTGGCCTCGGCGAGTTTCGCGGCAGTTTCGAAACTGCTGTTTTTCAAATCACCTCCTGCCCGAGCCATAGGAGGGTGCAAGACGATGGGAACCCCGGATTCTTTGATTTCCTTCAGCAACATGTGGGCTTCGGCGGCTCCGTCCAAGATGATCTTGAGGTCAAATTCCTTGGCGATTCTGAGCGCTGTCAAAATGTCTCGATCTTTTTGCGCCGTGATAAGCAGAGGGGTCTTTCGGTCCAAGACAAGACTGAGTGCCTCAAGGCGGAGATTACGCGGGATGGGGCTTTTTGCCGTGGCTCCCTTCCTCTTGGCGCCGTATTCTCTGGCCTTAATCAACTCGGCCCGTAGCAAGGCTGCTTGTTTGGCGATCGTTCCTGGTGACTTGCCACCAGGGCCCCGGGCGGAGTTGCCAAGAGTCGCCAAAATTGTCGCTGTTTCGCGAATAACAACTTGGGAGACAGGAAGGTTGAGAGTCTTCACAATCATCGTTTGACCGGGGATGACTGCGTTTGGGGCGTGTCCCGTATTGACGGTGGTGACCCCGTGTTCCCGCAACCAAGTGACAAGAGCTTCTCGGGAATTGTAGGCATCGAGGGCGCGAAGTTCTGGTTGAAGGGGCGCGGATTTTTCGTGCTGTTCTTGATCTTGGTTGCGATTGTAGATGCCAGCGAGTCCGACTGTACTGTGGGCGTCGATGAGACCGGGTGTAGCTATTTCGGCTTCAAGGATTTTGTAGCCCACAGGAATAGAAATGGTCTTGGCCGGACCAACTGCGCTGATCTTTCCATCTTTGATCAAGATTACGCCGTTGGTGATTTTTGGCCCCTTGACGACATGAACGGTCTTGGCTTTCACAGCGATTTGCGCATGGACGCTTGTCGTCAGAGAAAGGACTAAAGCAGCGAGAACAAACTTCATCTTTCTTCTCCGTCTTGGTCATGATCGTGGGAGCCAGCCCAGCCACAATTGGTGTGTAGTTTCTGGTCATTGCTGGCGCCATAGCCACCGACGGCAAAGAGGTGGTCCTGAGGATTCGCAAGGTCAAAGACCAGCTTACCTTCCACCCAAGTTTGTTTAACTTTTGTGTAAACGCTGAATGGGTCGCCGCTGAGAAGAATGAAGTCGGCGTCTTTGCCCGCTTCCAAGCTGCCGACGCGATGGCCGAGATCAAGCATCTTGGCTGCGGTCAACGTGAGGCCTTCCAGGGCGGCCTTTCGTGACATGCCAGCACGAACAGCGAGAGCCGCAGAACGGAGGAAGAGGCGAGAATCCGTGATGCCGTCGTCGGTGTGAAAGGCTGTTGCCACGCCGGCTTTTTCGAGGATGCCTCCGGTCTCGAAGCGCAAGTCGACGGCCTCGAGTTTCCCGCCAGGGGAGTCGATGACGATGATGGAGCAGGGTGCCTTGGCGGCAGCAATTTCGTGTGCGACTTTCCATCCTTCGCTGACGTGGTGCAAGACAACCCGGAAACCAAATTCTTTGGCCAAGCGCAGGACTGTGAGGATGTCGTCGGCACGGTGAGTATGGTGGTGGACCACCCGCTTGCCGCTGAGCACTTCAGCGAGTCCTTCCAGTCCCAAGTCTCTCGGTGGCTGTTTCGATTTGTCGCCTCCGGCAGCGCGAATCTTGGCAACATATTCTTGCGCCTTGATGTATTTTTCCCTGACCAAGGCTGCGGACTTTGCCCGGGTCCCAGGAAACGGAGCCTTGCGGATGGAATTGGTGCCATTGGCCATCTTCATGCCACCCATGATCCATCCGGACTTGTCCTTGATGACCAAACCCTCGATGGTCTTTGCGCCTCGCAGCTTGATATAGACGGTTTGGCCGCTCATGAGGTGCCCTGAACCCGGCATGACATTGACACAAGTGAGACCACCCGCTTGGGCCTTCTTGAGACCTGCATCTTTGGCGTTGAGAGTTTCCCAAATACGACAATCTGGTTGCAGAGGAGCAGAGGAGTCACCGCCGGAGCCACCGCCAATGTGGCTATGGGTGTCCACAAGGCCGGGCATGATGATGCCCTCTAAGTGTTCCAAAGTGACACCGTCAGGAATGTTCACGCTGTCCTTTTTGCCCACAGCAAGGATCTTGCCACCTCGAACAACCAAAACGCCATCCGTGATTTCGGCGCCGGCAATGGGGATGATGCGGTCGGCATGAAAGGCTCGCGTTTCTTGGGCCTTGCCATAAACCGAGAAAACCAAAAGGCATGTGTAAATGAGAATCTGTCGCATGGGTGACCTCCAGTGGGCCGAGGATAGTTTTGTGTGTCAAGGAGGTCCAGCGCAAATCCAGTCAAAAGGAGTCTCTTGATGGTCGATAAGACTCTAGGAGAACGAATCGGTCGAGGAAATCGAAAAGTCATGACGCGAGACCAAGAGAAATCGGCAAGGACGCCCGGCCTGGACGACGCATGTCCAGATCTGGCCCTTGTTGCCAATGTGGTGGAAGAGCTCATCCAACGGGAAATGACCTTGGCAGAATGGCAAACCCTCGACTTGCTCTTGGAGAGCGGTTTGACTGAGGAAGAGTCAGTGAAATCCCTGATGAAGACCTGCGCGGCGACGACCTCTGAGGAGCTCATGGTATCGGGAGTCCTTGGTCATCAAACTGATGATGATTTCTCTGCTGCCATTTCCTCGCGCCTAGCGAGCGGCCCTCTTCTGGTAGAGGGCCATGCTCAGATCGTCGGTTTTGAGGATGAAGAATTGAGCGGTTTGGAGGAGGATTTACGGGCTCTGGGCATGACCGTACATGGTACAGAGGAACCCGGAAGTTTCACTGAACCTCTCCCCGCACTCAGTGGACGCATCGAACCGCCCAACTTTTTCTTCGTCGCGGAACGTTGTAGTCAAGTAGTGGACGCAGATTTCTGTAGCAAACTCATGGCCCAAGGTGCCCAGGGGCGTTGTGCCGTGTTTCTGATCGACCAGAACCTTGAGTTGTTTGACCGTTGGGATGAATGGCCCGTCGCTGGAGTTCTCGAGTCTCCTTTTGGGGCGGAGCAGATTCTGGCGCTCCTGGACGGTGTGTTCTAAGATAGCGACCTTGCCCGCCCGGCACTGGGAAATCTGTGAGGGCGTCGGCTCTTCTACTTCATCTTGGAGCAACGAATGAAAACTGCCATCCTACGATCTCTTGCTGTCATCGCCCTTCTCATTATCGTCGCGTGTGGCGGCGGCGGTGTCTCCCAGGAAAACTACGACAAGGTCAAGACCGGCATGACTTTGGAAGAAGTTAAGGACGTGCTGGGAGAACCAACGGAAAGCAGCAGTATCGGCATGGAAGCCATGGGAAAGAAGCTGGGTGGCGGAGTCCACACTTGGAAGGACGGTTCCAAGGTCATCATGATCACTTTTGGCGGCGACAAGGTGACCATGAAGAGCAAGAACGGTTTCTAGTCCTCCAAATGATCTCACCAAGAAAAAGGCCCCCCTTCACTCCAGTGAAGGGGGGCCTTATCGCTTCGAGGGAACAGGCAAGAAAAAGGTAAGATTGTTCGTATCAGGATTCGACGGAGTCAGGCCGACCACGCAATCGATATCCCTGTTCACTGGTGATAACTTGCCCCCGTGGGCCGGCGAGTCTCGCCAACTTGTTGCGCAACCGACAAACCGACGAACGAATCGAGCTATCGACAGGGGCGTTGGTGAGCTGAGGCAAGACGTTGCTTTCTTTCTCCAGCAGCCGCTCAATCTCCCGCGCATTGAGGCCGGAAGTCACTCCGGAGTCACGGCGCGCGATAAGAAGGGCGAGAATTCGTTCTTCAAGGGGACCCAGGCTCTCGCTCCGGGCGAGCCGACCGCGGCGCACCAAAAGAAGTTGACCTGTGCGCCCACAGCGCCGTGTTCGTGCCAGAATCAGCATGTTTTGGTCAATTTGGACCAAAGTGTGGGCCCGATAGGATTCGCCGTCGAGTTCAACCTCTCGTCCTTCAGGAAGAAAGCGGAATGTCGACTTACTGGCGTCGTGCACGTCTCTGGAGAAAACCAGGAGTTCGCGCTCTTCTTTGAGATTACGGACCTCATCTTTGAGGATTTCGATCTGAGTCCGCATGTCTTCAACTCTTGAGAAGAGCTTGAGGAGTGCGGATTCGCCGGCGGAAAACTCCCTTTCAGCGGCAGGTGCCGGGGTTCCCTGTTGCCTGATCGCACCTAAATCGGCTCTCAGGGCTGATACACGGCCACTTATCTCTATGGGGCTGATAGACGTTTGCATGGTTGATCTCTCACTTTCCATGCGCTGATAGAGCGACGGGGACGCGACACGTCCGGTCCATCAGCGCGATTTCTCGAGGGCAATTTGTGTTGGAGTCAATCACGTACGAAGGCGAGGGTGTCGTTGGTCGACACGGTCGCAGGTTCTTACCACCACAGAAAGAACCCGGCGATCGACAAGAGGGAGCCTATAGTTATTGCGCCGATTTGTAAAGTACGAGTTTCGTTCGCAGCGCTTGCCGCACTTCGGATTCTTCCAAAAAAAATATGAAATCTCCTGTTACGCAGTCAACAAGAAATGCGCCTTTGGGATGCGCGGGATCTGATGAGGCAACCCCGTTCTTTCTGCTCTTGGGCAGAAGTGCGTGCATGAACAAGACATCTTTTTGAAAACCGAGACGCATTATGAATCGAAACAAGAAATCAGTACTCGTGGGCGGCTTGCTCTTTTTAGCCATGACGGCCCTCTTACCGGCGCAATCGACGATAGGTTATGCTTTTTTTGGGACCTCCAATTTTGAGTCAATGGGCCAAGCAGTGAGTGGCGCCGGTGACGTCAATGGCGATGGTTTTGACGACGTTATCGTCGCCTCTCCTGGTTTCAATGCGACCAGCAGTTCACCAGGGTTGTTTCGCGTCTTCTCAGGAAGCGATGGAAGTTTGCTCCACATCGTCTCTGGAACGGCTCCAAACGAGCAACTCGGCTATTCCGTAAGTGACGTTGGTGACGTCAACAACGACGGCTTTGATGATTTCATTGTTGGTGCTCCTGGCGACACGACGAACGGTTTTGACGCTGGGCGCGCTGATGTCTACTCCGGTTTTGATGGCAGCATCTTGCTCACCTTTCTTGGCACGAATACCGGCAATCGTCTGGGAAGCTCGGTGAGTGGCGCCGGTGATGTTGATGGCGACGGCACGGTTGATCTCATCGTTGGCATGCCGTTCGCCAACCCGAATGGTCCGGACTCTGGGCGAGCTCGAGTTTTCTCCGGGGCAACTGGCGCAACCATCTACACGTTCAAAGGCGACGCAGCTGGTGACCAAATGGGCTATTCCGTGAGCGATGCCGGGGACTACGATGGCGACGGACGCGCTGACCTTGTTGTGGGAGCTCCTTTGCAAGGAGGACTTCAGGGGATTATCAGAGTCTTTTCGGGCATGACCGGTGCGATCATTACGACGATTTCTGGTGGTGCACCTGGGCCCCTTCTTGGTTGGTCTGTGAGTGGTGCGGGTGATGTCAACGACGACGGTTTCGACGATGTCGTGGCGGGCGCTCCAGGTTCGAGTTTCACGGCCCCGCAATCCGGCGCCGTCTGGGTGTTCTCCGGCGCCGACAACAGTATCTTGCACGGTAGCATATTCGGCGTAAATACGTCAGACAGCTGGGGCTACTCCGTGAGTGGAGCGGGCGATGTCAATGGCGACGGTTTCGATGATTTCATGGCCGGTAGCCCGTTTCCAGCTATGAATGGTGCTCTTGCTGGCTTGGCGCGAGTCTATTCCGGCGCCGATGGTAGCGTTCTTGACACGTTTGATGGTTCTGCTCCCGATGACAGAGTCGGAATCTCGGTAAGCGGCGCAGGTGATGTGAATCTCGATGGTTTCGCTGACTTCATTGTCGGGTCTTCTGCCGAAACCAATGCTTTCTCCTTCGCTGGAGCGGCGCGTGTGTTTCTTGCGCCTCAGCTACCCATCTTGAATTACTCCTCGGAGATCGGTGTGAGTACGCTTGATCTCAGTTGGGCACCTGATAATGGCAACATCAATTCGGTGACCGGCACACTGACCTGCACCGGGGCAACGCCGGGTGCTTCAGGAATCGTCGGCATAAGTGCTTCACCCGCCAATCTTCTGATTCTTGGTTTTCCGCTGTTGATTGCCATCGATTCCACGAACCTCTTGGACTCAGGGAATTTTGGTTTCGGGTTCTTGGGGGAACTAACAGTCCCCAATGTATCCAGGCAAAACCCGTTTCTGGCCGGTTTGCGTGTGCACATCCAGATGTATGAGAGCGCACCTTCTCCTGCGAGTTCAAATGGTATTCAAATGTTGATGGTGCCCTAATTCAATTCCGCGGCAACCCTGCGGTTGCGATGGATGAGAGGAAGTTCTTATCGAATTTTAAAGAATTTGCGTAACGCTTCGAGAAAAAACGCGCCAACAAGGTGTCCGGGAAAGGTGCGCACGTTGGTGCCTTGACGGCCCAGCGTGACTTTCGCTCGAATTCAAGAGAATCAAGCGGAGATGACCCAGATTGGAGATCCGCTGAATCGTTGAAGGCTTTCCTTCGCTAGCATCTCGAATGATATTGGACGTGATGGCGCTTATGCACTCTGGTGCTGTCACTGCTTCAGGCGGAGAATGTGAAGGATGTTTTCGTATGGGGCTCCCTCCAAGGTCTCTGAGGGAGCCCCATATTTTTCGTTTCGATTCCGGTTAACATGGGTCTCTTGATGTTGGAGTTTCTCATGCCGAATTCAGACAATGACCCCCTAGAAGTCGCGCTTCAATCTTGGTTTCAGGCCTTGGAATCTGGAGAAATCCCCAATCTTAATGCCATTTGTGGTGACGATGAATCACTGATGGAAGAAGTGCGAGCAATCACGGATTCGGAACAGCTTCTCATTGACAATCTTCAAGGGAGGATCGTTGGCGAGGACGAAGATCTGCCGGTCGAGGTGCTTGGCGAATTTCGACTTCGACGCGCTATTGGCAAGGGAGGCATGGGACAGGTCTACCTGGCCGAACAAGTTGGCCTTGGCAGAATGGTGGCGCTGAAAGTCCTTGATCAAAAATCCATGGGTGACCCCCGAGCCCAGCTGCGGTTTCGGCGAGAAGCAGAGATCACGGCGGCCTTGGATCACCCCAATATCGTGCCAATCTATGGTGTCGGCGAAGACAAGGGTTTCTTCTACATCGCCATGAAATGGCTTACAGGACCTGGCCTTGACAAACCCGGCCTCAAGCTGTCTCCCAAACGAGTCGCAGATATCGGCGCCGCAGTAGCCCGTTGTTTAGACCAAGCTCATTCCTGCGGAGTCGTTCATCGCGACATCAAACCCGGAAACATTGTTCTGGATTCGGAAAGGCCCTTTGTCGTTGACTTCGGCTTAGCGCGGGCTCGTACCGATCCCAATCTGACTCAAGAGGGCGTGGTCGCTGGCACTCTGCCTTATCTCGCTCCAGAGCAAATCGAACTCAAGACCGCCGGGCACGACCCCCGAACAGATATCTACGCCTTAGGGGCGACTCTCTACACGCTCTGCGCCGGCGTTGCTCCTTTTGAAGACGAAGACCAGCGAAGGCTGGCTCGGAAGATCATTCTTAGGGACCCGGCTACCTTACCTTTGCCCTTCGTGGATCGTGATCTTGAAACGATTATCTTCAAGGCCTTGGAAAAGGACCCTACGGCACGGTTTCAACGAGCCCGTGATCTGGCTGAGGAGTTGGAACGGTATCGAGATGGAGAAGCAATCTCCACGCGGTCTGTTGGCCCGGTGGGACGATTGGTGAGGTCCATTCGCCGACGCAAGGCTCTTGCGGCTGGCTTGATGAGCCTCATGGCCCTGGTGCTTGTCTTTGCCACTCTTTGGGATTTGAATAGGCGGGAGTCAAACGTCCGTTTTCTGGCAGGCTTAGACTTCGCCAGAGTTGCTTTTGCCAAAGATCAGAGGCTTACAGCTCGTGCTTTTTTAAAGGATCTGCTCGCGCGCCAACCTGACAACACTGAGGCCCTTTCTCTGTTGCATGATGTGAATGCTCGGGACTCCTATGAAAAGCTCTTGAGTTTCGTGATTGACTCGCCGTCCGCCGCCAACAGTGGGCGGTTGCAGGAGTTAGTTGCAGATTGTGAAAAATTTCAAGCCCGTGAGTTAGATCCTCAGATTTTTGATTTGGCGATGGTCTTGGTGGATTTGGCCAGCGACAAAAAAGATGAAGCGAAAGAGCGAATGAAACGGATTTTGGCGACTCGCGAGGGTGGGAACTCAAGGGCCGCTCAGTTTCTTGCTCGTATCGTCAATGATGACTTGTCACCTATTGAGCCTCATGGAGTTTCATCTTCTGCCGACGATTATGTCTTGTGTGCCGTGGCTCTGCGGACCATGGAGCGTCCCATGAGCGAAATCAAAAGAGAATTGAATAGGGCCATGAGTATTGCTCCAGCTCAACGTCGGGCTGTTCAGCTCTTGGGAACTCTAGCTTTGGATGAGGGCGATTTGGAGACGGCGAGAATCGTCTTCATGAGTATGGAAGACTCAGAAAAAGTGAACGCAGTCGTTGTGCGGAGTCACGCTCATGCCGCCCTGTTTATGGGGCTTCTGCAGGAAGCCGAGGCCGTTCTTGCTCAGATTGCAGACTCTGACCGCGATCCTTCTGCTTTCGCGCTTGAAGGAGTGATTCGGCATCGTTTGGGTGACTTCAAAGGTTTCGAGCAAAAAATTCGCCAAGGCCTGGAGCGTTTCCCTGGGAATCCCAAGCTGATGCGTCATCTGGTGAGCCTTCTGACCTCGCAGGGCAGACAAGAAGAAGCACGGAAAGTGCTGAAAGAGACCCGCGCTCCGTATCGTTTTGGTCGAACTGCTGAGCTCAAGCGCGTGGCTGACATGGTCCTCGCCTTTAACGCAATTCAGCTGGGGGGGGGCGAGGTACCTTGGCAATTGGATGATGCCACGCGTTCGTCTTTGGAGAAAATGGACCGCAGTCTCGATTCTCTGCTTATGAGGACCAACCATCCTATGGCTGCAGCTCAGGGTCAAAAACTAAAGGCCTTGGTCAGTTTTCAACTTCGAGGTCTTGACGACGCCTTGAAGCATCTTCGTTTGGCGATGGACCAGGCACCGAGCTACACCTGGGCCCATGCGGTTTTTGTGAACTTGGTGAACAACAATGTCTTGGCCAACCCTGATCCAAGCCGGAGCCAAACAGAGCGTTTCGCCTTGTTGAAAGAAGCAACTGAGGTCGTCGCTCGTATGTTGAAAGAAGAAGGCAAAGGAGAATGCCCCGCACCGACAGAGTCCTTTGATTCAGCGTCGATGCGATTGGTCTATTTCACTCAGGCTCTTGGCAATGTGCCGGCATTCCTTGAGGCAGCAAGACAAGCGTTGCCACGCTGCCCTGAGTCTGCTGAGTTGCTTCAGTCGATTATTGATCGCTACGACAATTAGTTGGCAAACAAGATAGGCACAAAGAGCAAGGAGCCTCACCGAAGTGAGGCTCCTTGCTCTTAAGTTTACACCTGCGATTCGGAATCAGTTGCCGGTAGTCGAAAGGCTCACGGTGACAAGAGGCACCGTGCTTGGTATCGGATTCGGGCCGTAGTGGGCATTTTCGATACTCAATAGCTGGATGGTGGCACCGGCTGGTGTCTGAGCGGGGAGCGGGAATACCGCATGTCCTAAGGTGGGACTAGCTTCACCGATGAGTGTGATGGCTCTGCCTCCTCCTATCTTCACTCTCAACTTGAGCGGGGCGACGACACTTTCGATTGGAATCACGAGGTCGCCTTGTGCGATTGCGGTCACGGTTGGTGCCAACAATGGGAAATTGCCATAGGTGTCGCCGTAAGTCGAGGTGCGCGAAGTCACTTCGACGACGACGGGCGTCGTGACGATGACTTTTGGCAGCACGATATCGTCGATCCCAGTTGGTTCTTCTTCAGTTCC
The DNA here is from genome assembly GCA_024275615.1 of Planctomycetota bacterium. Lineage (GTDB taxonomy): Bacteria > Planctomycetota > DRQF01 > S139-23. The sequence continues at coordinate 332 of JAJRYU010000233.1, read as the reverse complement.
GGGATTTGAGAGTGCCACATAGTCGATGATCGCAGTTCCTTGGAAACTGACTTTGAGAACACCCATGGCCATCCAGTCCGGTGCCCTGTTGTTCCAAAGATCGATACCGCTCACATTGCTGCCTTGAGCTTGCTGGATCATGGCGTAACAGGCCAACTTCTGTATGTCGAACAGCCGACCTTCCATTCCTTGGGGCGCGTCGAGGATCAGCCGCTGTTGCCACGTGTTTGCCATTGAATTGGGAGCACCGTTGCTCAACCAAAGGTCGGGCACAGCGTTCCAATTTCGGGTGGCGCTCACTCCTGCAGCCCCGTCGATGTGTTGAAAGAATT
>JAJRYU010000232.1 GCA_024275615.1 Planctomycetota bacterium | reverse complement strand
CCGTTTTTCTCTATCTTGTGCCGTCGATTGCGTGCTTGATGCCTTGGATTTCGTGCTTCAGCATCTTGGCGTATATGTTGAAGAGCATTTGGTTCTTCTGCATGATGCCGTACTCTCTCTCGAGATGAACACTATTGCCGTCGGACTTAACACGTGCGTCTGACTCCACGATTTCACCCCTGACTTGCATGGCCGCATCGGCACCGCCTTGTTCCAGCGCTTCTTGAAATGCGGATTCAAACCTCATTTCCTTGGCGCGGTAATTTGGCGTGTTGATGTTGGCAACATTGGCGGCGTGCACAGCATGGCGCCTTGTGCTCGTCGTCATTAGTTTTGCCATCAGATCGAGGTTCTTGTCGATCATGCTCATCTCTCAGTCCTCCTTAGGCTTGGGCTCTCTCTTTGCCAAGCACTCCAATCTTTCGCCCTAATGGGCCGCGAGTGGTAGCTCTCCGCGGTCTCGATAGAGGCGCAACTTGTTTGACAGAGTGCGTGCCGTGACTCCTAAAATGGCGGCGGCCTCCGTCTTGTTTCCTCGTGTTTCGCGCAACGTCGCCAAGATCAACTCTCTTTCCATGTCGGCGATGCTATGGCCTGTGGCTTCACAACGCGCAGCGGGTTTGTGAGTAATGATGCCACCGATGTCTTCGATGTCGACGGCTTCTTCGGTACTCAGAAGCACCGCGCGTTGGACGACGTTGGCAAGTTCGCGAACATTTCCGGGCCAGCGATATCCTTGCAAGTTTTCGATCGCGGATGTTGTGAAACGACGCGCCGGGCTGCCGTATTCCTTGCTGAAGCGATTCAAGAAGTGCATCGCAAGGAGTGGCACATCTTCGGTGCGACTGCGCAACGAGGGCACATCGATAGGCAGGACATTGAGCCGATAGAAAAGATCTTCGCGAAAGCTCCCCTTCTGAATCATCTCCTCAAGGTTTCTGTTCGTTGCGCAAACCACACGCACATCGACTTTGAGAGTCTCTTTGCCACCGACCCGTTCGAACTCACCGCTCTCAAGCACACGGAGAAGCTTGGCTTGTACATCCGATGGAATCTCGCCAATCTCGTCCAAAAACAAAGTGCCACCGTCAGCCAATTCGAACCGTCCTTCTTTGCGAGCAAATGCTCCAGTGAAGGCACCGCGTTCATGGCCGAAGAGCTCGCTGGTGAGCAAGCTGTCTTGGAGAACGGCACAATTTGTTCGGATTAACGGTCCCGTAGCGCGATCACTGTGGCGATGAACTCGCTCTGCGATCACCTCTTTGCCACTTCCACTTTCGCCTCGAATAAGCACAGTCGCACGAGTCCTGGCGATGCGATCAGCGAGAACAACACACTGACGCCACGGCTGGCTTTCGCCAACACAGCCCTTTTCGTTCTGGCTTACTTGTTTGATTTGTGCTTTGAGAACCTTGTTTTCACGGCGCAGTGATTCTCTTTCGGATAAGCGTCCGAGTACCAAGTCGATCTGTTCCACGCTGATCGGTTTCATGATGAAATCTTCGGCGCCGTCTCGCATGGCTTGTACCGCAGTTTCGACACTGCCAAACGCTGTCACCAAGATTACCGGCGTCTCAGGATTTGCAGCCTTGACGGAGTCGAGCACACGTAGGCCGTCGCCGTCGGGCATGCGTAAATCTGAAATGACAAGATCAGGCTCGTGCTCTTCAAAGAGCGAGCAAGCCTTTCGACCCGTGTCAGCCTCGATGACATAGTGGCCAGCGGCTCGGAGAGCCTCTGCCATGAATTCGCGTGAAAGACCGTCGTCGTCAGCAACAAGAACACTACGCATGATTTTGAGCTTCTTCCTCTATAAGTGGTACGGAGACAACAAAGGATGTACCACCTTCAATGTCGTGGCATGAGATTTCAGCGCGGTGAAGCGCGGCGAACTTGTTGGCAATGGCGAGCCCCAAACCCGTCCCAGACGCCTTAGTGGTGCAGAACGGTTGAAACAGTCGGTCGCGGACTTCGACCGCGATTCCGCCGCCATTGTCATTGACTTTAAGAACGGCCGATTTTCCATTCCCCGAGAGGGTCAAGGAAACGGCGACCTTTCCTTCTTGGCCAACAGCCTGGATGGCATTCTGAATCAAGTTCGAGCAAATGATCTTTAGTTTGACAGCATCACCGGCAACCACAGCGCGGCGATTCAGATTCTCGATGTACTTGAGGTCGATCTCTCTCGTTGTTCGGTCAGAAAAACTCGCGACCACTTCACTCACTAACGATGGCAGATCGACTGGATTCAACTGAATCGACTCCGGCCCAGCGAATGTGAGAAGATTGGTAATAATGTCATTCACCTCACGAACTCCTCGCCGAATGTTCTTGGCATACCTCACCAGAGGTTCGGATTCAGTCGTGTCTTCCAATGATCGAGTCAAGAGTCCGGCGAAACCGTCAATCCCGTTGAGGGGATTGCGAATTTCGTGTGCGACGCCAGCTGCCATCTCCCCCAGAGCGGCCATGGTGTCCAATCGTCCAACTTGTTCGCGCAAGCGAGTGACAACAGTCAGGTCAGTGAGCACTTGCAGCTCACATCCATCGGGAAGGTTGGCGACAGTGAATGCCACTTGGCGCCTCGATCCGTCCAAGGCAACGATCTCGCGCTCCCAAGTACGACTAGTCGAATTCTCAGTGCGGCCAGGAATCAACAGGAGGTCACCTGTGGGACCGACTACAGCATTAGCTGTGCGCCCAACGAGTTCCAACGCGCGTCTTCCCAGGATCCGTTCAGCCGCTGGATTCACGCTGCTGATCGTTCGGCAAGGATCGATCACGACGATGCCATTCGGCAACGCTTCAAGAATACTCATACGATTGTCAGACAGAGCGCCGAGTTCTTCAACTTTCTCGTACAACTCTTCGTTAGTGCGTTTGAGTTCGATGTCGATTCGATTGGCTTTGCGCGTTAGTTTCTTGTAGGAATTTTCCAGCTCAAGGGTTGTGCGAGTGAACAGTTGAAAGCTCTCTTCCAGTTTGACAATTTCTTCGGCGGATGGAATACGTTCCGTCTCGGTGGCTATGTGCTGTTGAGTTGCCATGAGATCAGGAGTCCTTTCCTGTGGTGTCCTCGATGTTGAGGCCGAGGACTGTTTTGAGGAGCTTTTCCAAATTTTTGGCGCGCTGATGCCAAAAGTTGTTCGTCCCAAGTGTTCTGGCCATGAGCTGAGTCGAGATGGACAAGGCTTTTTCAGTTTCGCCAGTTTCCTCAAGGCTCCGCGCCATTTCGTAGCGATTTCTTGGCGTCAATTGATCTTCTTCGATCATGCGAAAGTGCTTGATGGCACCCACAAAGTCCCCAGTTCTAAACAGGGCGTGCGCCATGCGCGCTGGAAACTCACTTTGATCCTCGTCATTTGTCACCGGGGCTTCGATGAGCTCGGGCATGTCTTCCAAAGTCCCAAGAAGGGCGGCGCTGAGAGGTGTCATTGTCTTGGCATCATTGATCGCGTCCGTCTTCGCCTGACGACGGTCACGGCGCAACTCCAGCTCTTTGATACTCACTTGCATAGCCCTTAGCTGGTCGCGTTCAATCTCCAATGATTCTGGAGTGATATCGCTTGTGGGGGAGAGTGATGTCGCGTACTCGCTGAGATCGATTGTCAAACCGCCACGTAACCCTTCCAATTGGGAGCTTATGTCATCCTCTCTTTCGAGAAGCCGACCTTTTTCGTCATTCAATGTCGAGATTTCTTCGGGATCGACGTCCAAGAGAGCCATTTCGATGGATGAAGCCACGTCGCTTAGTTCGACGGCCGCTTCTTCTTCCAAGTTGGCTCCACCGAGGATCTCGGAGATTCGCCGAGTCATGCCGCCAGTGATCTTCCTCTTGGTTTCTAAGTCTTTGTCCTGGCCGGTTGCCGAAATAGCAAAAAGTCCGCAAATGCCGGCTATGACAATGAACTGCTTGGGAATCATCGGCTATCTCCTGAAGTCCAAGTCTGAATGGCCCGCTCGTACATCTTCAATCGCATGAAGCAATCTCCCCGAAGTTGACGGATTTCCTTGAGGAACGCTACGCTGCCAACTCCAGCAGAGATGTCGTCAAGAATCTCAAGAGCTTTCTTGTAGTCGCCTAGGCGTTCGTGGCATCGTGCGATCATGTAGTTGAGCTCGGCCATGAATTCGACATCAAAGGACTTCTGATCGCCATCGCGCAAGTTCTTTTGCAACGTTGCGTCGGCAATCGTCTCAAAAGTCTCACGAGCTTCTTGGAAGCGAAAGTCTTCGAAGAGCGCGTCTGCTATTTGACGCATGGTCTTGGTTGTCTTTCTTTGGCGTTCCGCATTCTCAGGCAAGAGAGTCGGTGATTCCATGATGGCCTTGAGTAGTTCTTTTCTGGCCTTCTCGTACAAGAAGAGGTCCCGATAGGCCTGGCCTTGCAGGGTCATGGCCCGGAAAAGCTGAGGGCCTGTGGCACCCAGAGCGACCGCGCACCGAGCGGCGTTGAGGGCGAAGAATGGGTTGTCTACTTCTATGTAGGTCTGTGCTGACAACAAGAGGACACGAATACGGAATTTTGGTGAAGTGCCCGTGTAGATCGCGAGATTGAGATCGTGGAGGGCGTCGCGTCGATTGCCCGATGCTCGGCGGCAGATCCCCAGGTAGAGCCAAACCTGGTCAAGCAGCTCTCGATTGTGCTTGGCGTTGTGCCGCCATTGGATTTGTTCAAGGAGTTTTATCGCAGCCGGGTCATCGCCGTTTTCGTGGTGGAGTTCGGCCACGTAGTACTCAGCGATAAGCCCATCCCGATCT
>JAJRYU010000231.1 GCA_024275615.1 Planctomycetota bacterium | reverse complement strand
GCTCGGGCACAATCAACGGCAACTTGCCAGGCTTCCTGGTCTCGCCTTAGTGCCTCGCGATAGGCCGTGACGGCTTCTTGTTTTTTGCCCATCCTTTCCAGAGCCTTGCCCATGCGATAGTGAATCAACTTGGTGCTGGGTGCCAAGCGTTCCAGCACTTTGAGTTCTGCCAATGCGTTTGCGAAGTTGCCTGCTTCAAGTTGAGCTGCGGCCAAGGCGTCGCGGAATCGGGCTTTCTTGGGTTCTCTCTTAGTGGCGCGGTTAAGAACATCAATAGCCAAGTCGTAGCGAAAAAGAGAGGAGGCGGAGATGCCCATGGTGTACCACAACTCACAAAGATGGGCGTCGACCTTCTCGTCGGTTCTGGCGCGCTCCTCGATCAGGGAGAGGTTGTCAAAAGCCAGGAGGCACGCCTTGAAATTGTGGCTCCCAAACGCCGCTTCGATCCAACCAATGAGACTATCCACGCGGCTGTGATCAGCTTCAAATTGAGACTTGAAGATCCTTCCAGCTTCATGAAAACGATGAACAAGGAGTGCGCTGCTGCCAAAAAGTGTCGCGATTTCTTCGTTGTTGGGATCGGTGGCGGCGGCTTTTTTAATGGATCGATACGCTTTTAACCTCTGCCCGAGAAAATTCTCGTTTTTTGCCTGCTTCATGAGAGCCACGGCGTCTTGGAATTCCTGAAGCGAAACCGTCTCCAACTGGGCGCCTCGAATGGCCCGCAGATTGCTCTTTTGGCCTTTCAATACCTGCTTATAAAGCGCCCGGGCCTCTTCATATTGCCCAGAAAGGCGCAGGGCATCGGCTTGCTCCAGCAAGGCTTGCGTCTTGTTGGTGCCCGATCGCTCTGAAATGACTGGTTGTTGGCCTTTCTTGGTTGCTTCCTCTTTTGGTTTTCCACCGCAGGAAAGCAAAAGAAGCACAAAAGTCAGGGGTATCCAGATCTGTCGATTCGTCTTTGTTTTGCAGTCAATCATTAGGAAGATCATAGTCTATGATCGGTCTTGAATCATCTAGCCGACATTTCTCATTTTCTGAGTTGAAAGAGGGAACAAAGATCCTTGTTGTCTGAGAACGGTGCACCAAAGAAAATTGCTTCCTACGACGTCCTCCGGGAAATCGGTCGCGGCGGCATGGCCATCGTTTATGAAGTCAGTGACAGCAAGGGGCGTAGCCTCGCTCTCAAAGTCCTGAACGCTGCTCGAGCCCGAACGGATCGAGGGCTAGGGCGTTTTCTCCGGGAGGGTGAGGCTGCTCGTCGCTTGGATCATCCCCATATCATCAAGATTTTTGATGTCGGCCAGGATGGTGACTTCTGCTACATCGCAATGGACCTCATTGATGGGCCCACCTTGGAGGATCTCATCTTTGGACTGCGCCGGGGACGTCGTCGTGCCCTCGCCAAGTTTAGGCCCGATCTTGCTCATTTGCCTGATCCTATTGTCAGGCAAGAGGCGTTTCAGCGATCAATCATGGAAGCCTTGTCAGGGATCGCTTCCGCCGTGCAGATGGCTCACGACGCTGGTTTGGTTCATCGCGATATCAAACCCAGCAACATCCTCATCGGTGCCGACGGCCAGCTCGTCTTGACGGACTTTGGCCTCGTTCAGGATCTGGGGGCCGAGACCTTGACTCTGAGTGGCGATGTCTTGGGGACGCCTCTTTATATGAGCCCAGAACAGATCGCCGGCGACCGGCAGAAGATCGGTCCGAAATCAGATGTTTACGCTCTCGGGGCTACGATTCACGAAACACTGGGTTTGACCTCGCCGTACTCGGCCACTGACATCGCTGTGCTTGCTCGACAGATTTCACGGCATGAACCGCGCGATCTCGCCGAACTCAACCCAAGTCTCCCCCAAGCCATTCACACAATCGTCCGCCGTGCCATGGCCAAGCGTCCTCGAGACCGCTACGCCTCGGCCCAAGGTATTGCCGATGACATCCAGCTCTATCTGGCCGGCAAGCCCATCGAAGGCAAGCCACCGACGGTCATGGAAAAGCTGCGCGCCGAGGTCCGAAGGCGGCCTGCGGTGGCATGGAGCGTTGCCGCAGCTGCGGGTCTCAGCCTCGTTTTCTTGATCACGTTCTTCGTCTTGTCTCGAGGAGAAGACCAAAGACGCAACAAAGAAGCGCAACGAAGTTTCAAGGACGGTCAAGGTCTGCTGGAGGACGAATCCTGGCTTGCGGCGTGGCGGGTCGCTGACGAAATAGAAGCCCAAGTCAAGGAACATCCCTTGGCAGACGATTTGAGAAGTCGAGTCGAAGCTCATCTGGAACAGGCTTTCGCGCAAAACCTCAAGGCTGGGCCCGCTGGCCTTGAAACCGCGTTCCAGCTCTTAGGAGTCGCGCGGCAACTCACAAGCTCCTCCCTTGACGACAACGGTTGGCGACGACAACTCGGGGCGGAACTCTTGCGCGTTGCCACCGCCGAACAAGGAACATTGGACGAAGGTTCACTCAACCATATCTGGCTGGCTCTCAATGCAGATGCCAGCGATCTTGAAAGGAGCCGATGGGGGGATAGATTTGCCGTCCGTTGCGATTCAGCCCTAGCGGAATTCGATTTTCGTTCAGCCTATGCGATTGCCAAACGTGCCCAACGCTGGGGGTTGCGGACAGAAAAATTCCCCCCCGAAGACTTTGAGGCCTGGGACAATCATGCCTATCGACGATTGGCCGATGTTGCCAAGGAGTTGGCCTCGCAGCCGGTCTCAACGGTTCTGAGGGAGCTTGACCGGGAGGCTGTCGCTGCGCTGCCGTGGCCAGAATCTCGCCGAATGCTGCAGAGCCGCTTGAAGTCGGCCTCACTTGAAGATGCTTTGGCCATCTTGCGCGTTGTCGCCGCAGCCCGTTTGCCGGGCTTTGCCCCTGACCTCGTTGCCGTGGGGATGCGACTGCCGGAATTTCGTAGGGACCTACTCAGTTTCTGGGCGCGCACTCCCGACGTCGAAGCCCAGGGCCCTCTGGTTGCGTGGAGCAGAGACTTTCACAAGGATCGCGATGTCCTGCAGCTCGCTAAGGCTCTAGATGTTCCCGGTAAGGCAGCGCGGCAGTTCTTGGAAGAAAAAGTGGCTACAGCAGATCTGGATTTGTTGTGGGTGCTTGCCGAGGTTCTCGGGAAGTTAGAGAACAAAAGAGTGCTGGAGACGTTATCCCGGCGCTTGGTGGCCATGGATAGTGAGGAACGCCTCTCCTCTCTTATTCCCTTCATCCGTTTTGGTGGAAAACCGCCCTGGTCATGGATCGAAGAAGCGCTCCAAGTCAAAAACGAGCTGGCGAGAGATCTTGTTCGTGCTTTGGATGGTAGCGAAGGTATTGTGCCTGCATCATGGAGCCTTGCCCATGAGGCTGCTTCGAGCCAGCCTTTGAGGAGGATCGCTCGAGCAGCCTTGCTTGCTGGGGAGACGACCCGTGGTGAATGGGGCGGGAGGATATTATTCGACCAAGATGAGGATATGTCGTTTCGGATTCGGGCTGGGCTGGCACTGAGACCATCTGAAATAGAAGCCCTCTTGGCAGCCATTGATCCCAGCGAAGTTTCTGATCCTGTTACTCTGGCATTTTCTCTAAGCCTCGATGGCTCAAATTACAAAAAAGGAAGTTCTCTTCATGTCAAGCGTGTCGCTGGCTTGTTGAAGGTCTACTACGAAAGTGGCGATGATCTGATGCGAGCCTGGGCGCTACAAGGGCTGGAGAGTTTGCGAGTCCCAGAATTCGCCGGTGTTATTGCCAAGGACCTGGCGACTTTCGAAATCGACACGACCGGGAGTTTGCTGCGAGATATTCTCGGACAGAGTCCGAAGAGCTTGAAGTTGGCAAGTGTGTTGGGTGCGTTCGCCAAACAAGGTGTGGAACTCCCCCTGGCGCTGAATCCTGACATCAACTCGGCACGCTGCCGATTCCTCAGCCGCATGGGGCGCGATGAGAACTGGGATGACCGCCGAGCACGAGGGAACGTGGCCCGAACTCTCATTGAATGTGCCGCTCGGAGAGACCTGGATTCTGCTGTTCGGGTGGAAGCACTCCAAGCCATCGCCAGTTACCCCGGATTCCTAAGAGTTCAAGAGATCAAGGAAACCGCGGTCTTTGATGGCGAGGGTACAATGGCGGCGGCCGCCGCTATGTTGTTTGGCAATGAGGGACGGCCAGCAGTCGGTCTGAGTTTCTTAGTCGAGCGCTCTCGCCCTGGATTTGCCCCTAAGATCGCCCGCGCTTGGTTATTGGCGCAAATGGCGCGGCCCGCCGAGTGCCTTGATGTTTTGCAGCATGCATTCGTTTCTGGCTTTCGCAGAAATGCGTTGACTCCAGATTTCACTCAATTTGCCGCTCTTCGCCGCCTCCCAGGCTTTTTTGGCTTATGGCGGCGTTTGGCCGAGAGCAGGCCCGGTTAGGGGTTTCCCAGCTCTTTTCATCTCTCCGAATGACCACTTGGTTGATCGCCGGCCATGGCATCGGTACTTTTGCGAGCTTTTCGACTCAAACGGAGACTCCCGTGCGTTCTTCACAGCTTTTCTTCAAGACCTACTACGACGACCCTTCTGATGCCGAGATTGTCAGTCACAAGCTCATGGCACGTGCTGGCTATCTGGTCAAGACCGGTTCTGGCATCTACACCTTCACTCCGCTTCTTTGGCGCACAGTCAAGAAGATCATGCGTGTTATTTGCGAGGAGATGGACAGGTCCGGCGCACAAGAGATCCTCATGCCGATCCTCCAACCCTTCTCGCTGTGGCAGGAGAGCGGCAGGCTTGAGGGCTACTTGAAGGCCAACATTCTCTTCAATCTATCGGATCGAAAGAACGCCCAATTGGCGTTGGGGCCGACTCATGAAGAAGTCGTAACGGACTTGGTGCGACGTACAGTTTCCTCTCACAAAGACTTCCCGTTTACGCTTTATCAACAGCAGATGAAATTTCGTGACGAGATTCGCCCACGCTTCGGTTTGATGCGCTGCCGCGAGTTCATGATGAAAGATGCCTATTCGTTTGATGTCGATGAAGAAGCGCTCGACCTGTCCTATGAAACCATGAAAGCAGCCTACCATCGCATCTTCAAGCGCCTGGGCTTGCGTTATGTTGTGGTTGATGCCGACAGCGGTGCTATTGGCGACGGCGGATCACAAGAATTCATGGTCACTGCAGAGGCTGGCGAAGACGAGTTGTTGCTTTGTGAGGCCGCGGGTTACGGAGCCAATGTTGAAAAAGCCATTGGCATCATTCCTCCGGCACCCGAAGGAGGCGAACCTCGACCTATGCGCAAGGAATCGACTCCCGATATCAAGAGCGTGGAACAACTCTGCGAGTTCTTTGACATGACGGCGGCGAGCATGGTGAAGACTGTGCTCTACAAAGCCGTTTTCTCTGAAGACGAAAAAGTCGTAGCTGTGTTGATGCGTGGCGATCGCAAGATCAACGAAGTCAAGTTGGAAAACCGCTTGGGTTGTTTGGCGCTTCACATGGCCGACGATGAGACGATTCGTCGAGTCACCGGCGCTGACCCCGGGTTCGCTGGGCCAGTTGGCCTGTCGCAAGAAGTTCTCGTCTTGGCTGACGAATCGACAAGACGCATGACCAACGTTTTGTGTGGCTGCAATGAAAACGATTTTCACTTGCTCGATGTGAACCTGGGTCGAGATTGCCCAGAACCTGAGTATCTCGACCTCATGGTCGCCGAACCCGGAGATCGTTGTGTTCTTGATGATACCCTGGAACTCACAGTTGTACGCGGCATCGAAGTGGGCCACATTTTCAAGTTAGGGACGAAATACTCGGAGTCGATGGGGCTGCAGTTCATGGGCAAAGATGGCAAGAAGCATCCGGCATTGATGGGGTGTTATGGCATCGGCACGACGCGAATTGCCGCCGCTGCGGTTGAGCAAAACCACGATGAGGATGGCATCGTCTGGCCCTATTCTATCGCCCCTTTTCATGTCGTTTTGACCGTGGCTGGCAAGAAAGACAAGACTGGTATCACTGCCTGCGAGGACTTGTACACCAGCCTCATGGAAGCAGGAAAAGACGTCTTGTTGGATGATCGCGACTTGGGGCTCGGCGCTCGCCTCAAGGACGCCGAGTTGATGGGCATTCCCTTTCGTATTCTCTTCGGCCGTGGATTCAAGGAAGGAAAAGTCGAAATCAAATGTCGACGAACAGGCGAGACGGCTGACATCATGCTGGACGAAATTGACGCCTGGATGGAAGAGAGGATGAACTAAGTCAAGATGCGCAAGTTATTGCCGGAAATCGCCAGCGATCTTCGTTCACTTGATAAGCGTACCACGGTGTGTTTGCTCACGGCTGTTTTTGTTCTTGTGACATTGCAGTTCAAAGGACGCTCGGCGTATTGGGCTGGCACTGACTATGTGCGTGAGTTGTCGAATGGATTTCTTGAGATCCAATTCCACAGTCAATGCGCTTGGGCCTTGACGACTTTTGTGCTTTTTGGCGTGATTCCATTTCTGGTTGCGACTCTGGCCTTGCGCATGCGGCCCAAAGAATTTGGCTTCAATGCCCGAGGATTCTTCAAACATATCAAGGTCTACGTCCTCTTCTTCTTGTTCATGTCGCCCTTGATCTGGCTGGCATCGAAACAACCCGCCTTTCAACAAACCTATCCATTTGCGCGGCTTGCCCGGACTGATCCATCGTGGTTTTGGCGCTGGGAGTTGTTCTATTTTCTGCAATTCTGCGCCCTGGAGATGTTTTTTCGAGGGTTCTTGGTTTTCACTCTTGAGCGACGCTTTGGTCTGCACGCGGTATTCGTCATGACCATTCCTTATGCCATGATTCATCTCCACAAACCGATGCCAGAGGCTTTTGGGGCCATTTTCGCGGGCATCATTTTGGGTTATATGGCCTTGAAGACGCGTTCCTTCTATGGTGGTATCCTGCTACACTATGCCGTAGCGCTCACAATGGACCTTTTGGCGACCTCGTCGCCCCCCGGATCGTGATGGAAACGGAAAGAAAATGAATCAATCAACTATTTTTGATCTGACTCTTGGCCCGACATTGGCGTCCCAGGAAAAGCACCGCAAGCTTGCGGCCAACGGGGCCATCGCTGCGACAGGTAGTCTCTTGCTCTTTCTGGCGTCTCGGATGTCAGTTGAAATTGGTCCAGTACCGGTCACGATGCAGTCTCTTGCTGTTATCTTGATGGCTTTGGTTCTTGGGCCAAAACGCGCCATGGCTGCTGCCTCTCTCTACTTCATTGAATGTTGGGCGATTCCTGGTTTTTCGGCTCGGCCGATGATCCTGACCGGCGGTTATGTTCTGGGTTTCATCGCTGCTGCCGCTGTTGCCGGTCATCTCTATCGTTTGGGTCATGGGCGCACTTGGGCAAAGGCTCTTTTCGCCAGTGCCGCTGCCAATTTGGTTATCTTTGCTGTCGGCCTGCCTTGGTTGGCACTCAGCCTTGGTCTAACTCATGCTTGGGAATTCGGCGGCAAGCCTTTTGTCGTAGCTGAGCTGGTGAAGATTGTTGCTGGTGTGGTTTTACTGCGGTCCTTGACGGCTGCGGCGCGAAGCTTGAACTCCGGCCGAATCTAAGAGCCGATGCATCCCCTGTGGAAAAGGGCTCCTGCGGGGGCCCTCGCCATTCTTGGCTTTCACAATATTACCCCGACGTTCTCTCAGCCGCACTTGTCGCCGCAATTCCCTCGGCGGTTTAGACAGCTCTGCAGGAGGGTGCGCTCTCGTTACGATGTTGTCACTGTCAGCGACGGAATGAAGCGCCTTGCTGAGGGTTCTGCGGCGGGACGCCCCATGTTGGCTTTCATCTTTGACGACGGTTATGCCGACACGGCAAAGACGGTGATGCCCATCATGAAGTCAGAAGGGCTCGTGGGGACAAGCTATGTGATCATCGATGCTATCGAGAACGGCATCTTGCCGTGGTATGAAGAGCTCGGCCGACTCATCTACCGTATGCCTGGCGGTGAACTCGCATTCGATATGGCTGATACCCATCTGTCCTTCGAAATACCCCGCGAAGTTTCCCAAAGGGATGATATTTTTTGGACGATCACCCGCGCAATGAAGCAGCGTTTTGATGCGAGCACTCATGATCTAGTCAAGAATCTCCAGGACCACTACGGTGTTTCAGCAGAAGCCAAGGAAGCCCGTCAAATGCTCATGACAGCGGAGCAAGCTCGATCCTTAGTCGACGCTTCCTTCGAAGTGGGTTGCCATTCTTGGACTCACCCTATTTTGCCAACACTGTCCGATGAAGATCTCGACCGAGAAATCGTCGCCAGCAAATTCTACTTGGAAGGGCTCTTGGAACACGAAGTGACGTCCTTTTGCTATCCCAACGGCGACAATGATGAACGCTGTATTGAGAGAGCCGAGGCTGCCGGATACTCATGCGCGGTGAGCATGGCTTGCGGTGCAAACTTGCGGCAGAACTTCTCGCCCTACCACCTGAAACGCGCCGCCATGTCCGAACACATTTCCTGGCTTTGGCCGATGAAAACGACCTACCATGTTCACGCCGCTTTGGTATCCGAACCGACCTAGTCGGTGCTGTCCTGTCCAAAAGATTGGCTATTTCTGTTTCGGCGTCGAGACTTTCGCCTCAAGAACTTTCTTCATCTTGCGATAGAGCCCTTCGTTGGCGGGGGCGAAGAACTTCAAGAGCTTGTCGTAAATGGGAGCGTTGCCATATCCCACACCATAGGAAATGACGTGCGTTCTCTTCTCGCTGATTGTCTCGAAGACAATGACGTTCATCAGATGCTCATGATCAGCTTGCATGACTTCAGGCCAGTTGTCTTGGAGCTCTGCTTGGATGGTGAGGAGACGCTCGGGTACGTAATTGAGGATGTGCAGAGTGATCGTGCCCTTGTCGCCGATTTTGGCACCCTCAGTGTAGTGGGTGCGAATCGTGCCGCCGACTTTGAAGTCAATCTTCGCGATCGGAGTCGACCAAGACGTCCAACCTTCTTCTGTCGTAAATGCGGCCCAGACATCTTTGACCGGAGCATCGATCCAGATGTCCTGAATCATCACACGTTCGCCAGCGGCGGTCTTGATGATCTTGCTCGTCACTGATTTCTCTTGTTTCTGGGGCACCGTGACACTGGGTGTCGCAGCCAGACACAAGAAAAAGGCGGTGAGGCCAAGGGCTAAGAGCAGGGCGTGGCGGATCATGGCAAACTCCTAAGCTTATGTGAACGAACAGCCTATCACGTTTCCCCAGGTCGTACACAGCCCATTTTTTACCTTCATCTTTCACGCAGTCTTTACGGAAAACACAAAGAACCACTGGAGAATGCCCTCAGCAGGATCACCTCATGGGACATTGGTTTCCATTGATTCTGCCCTAACAGCAACGATTTGAGAGCCGACAGAGATCGGGTAGGAGTTGATCCATGAAGAAGTTGTTTGTTGCAGCATTTTGTGTCCTCTTGGCTGGCTGCGGACAATCTGAAGAAAAGTTGTCCGTCAAGGTCGACGGCTCGAGCACTGTTTTTCCAATCACCGAAGCTGTCGCCGTGGAGTTTCAAAAGGAACGCGATGACATCCGAGTCACTGTGGGTTTCTCGGGGACCGGTGGTGGATTCAAGAAATTCTGTGTTGGTGAGACAGATATCAACGATGCTTCACGGCCGATTAAGGCCAAAGAAGAGAATAAGGCGAAGGAGAATGGCATCGATTATATCGAGATGCCGGTGGCCTTCGATGGCTTGAGCGTCGTCATCAACAAGAACAATGATTTTGTCGACCACTTGACCGTTGAAGAGCTCAACAAGATTTGGAAGTCCGGAAGCAAGGTCACTAAATGGAGCGATGTGCGCTCGTCTTGGCCCGACCGCGCCATCAAATTATTCGGCCCAGGGGTCGATTCCGGGACGTTCGACTACTTTACGGAAGTGATCAACCACGAGTCCGGTTCGTGTCGCCCCGACTTCACGATGAATGAAGACGACAACTTCCTTGTTCACGGAATCGCTGGCGACAAGGACGCCTTGGGGTTCTTTGGCTACGCCTATTACATTGAAAACACGGACAAGCTTAGAGTTGTGCCGATCGACAGTGGCAAGGGCCCCATCGCTCCGTCCATGGAGACGATCAATAATGGCAGCTACGCTCCTTTATCCCGGCCGATCTTCATCTATGTCAGTTCGGTCGCCGCAAAGAAACAAGAAGTGAAGGACTTTGTTCACTTCTACCTCAAGAACGCGCCTCGCCTAGTCAAGGAAGTGGGTTATGTCCCTCTGCCTGCGGCTATGTACGAAGCGGATCTGAAACGATTCGATAGTGGCACTCTCGGGCGCGCCACGATTGGGGGTTAGTCTTTGACTGAGACAGCGATCTCTTTCGCCAGAGTACGTCCTCGTCGATTTGAGAGCGGCATGCGCAAGATTCTCTTTGCGTGTGCTCTACTCTCTATCCTCACCACCACGGCTATTGTTGTGTCCTTGGTTTGGGAGTCTACGC
This sequence comes from Planctomycetota bacterium, assembly GCA_024275615.1. Lineage (GTDB taxonomy): Bacteria > Planctomycetota > DRQF01 > S139-23. The sequence goes on along the minus strand of JAJRYU010000231.1, from coordinate 2,234 downwards.
CTTTTTTCTTCGAGGTCTCGATCTGGGACTTTCTTACTGGCACGACTTGGCAGCCGCTTATCTTGCCACGCCAATATGGTGTCTTGCCTTTGGTGGTCGGTACGTTGCAGATCGTAGTCGGTTCGGCTCTCGTTGCTATCCCGATCGGTGTTTGCTGCGCCATTTACCTGAGTGAGTATGCTTCGCCCCGTGTGCGGGCCCTCGTGAAACCCATCCTCGAGATCTTGGCCGGTATTCCGACGATCGTTTATGGCTATTTCGCCTTGACTGCGATTACTCCGGCCTTGCGGGGGATTTATGACAAGACCGAAACCTACAACGCAGCCAGTGCCTCCATTGTTGTTGGTATCATGATTCTACCGATGATCGCCTCTCTCTGTGACGATGCTCTACGTGCGGTTCCGGGTTCAATACGCGATGGCGCCATGGCGCTCGGAGCTACGCGGTTCGAAGCTGTGACGCGAGTCATTTTTCCAGCTGCGCTTTCCGGCATCACGGCTTCTTTTGTCTTGGCGATCTCACGAGCCGTGGGTGAAACCATGGCGGTGACCATTGCCGCAGGTGCCACCCCGTCGATGAGTTTCATGCCCACTCAGTCGATCCAAACAATGACTTCATTCATCGTCCAGGTTTCCATGGGCGACACGCCAAGAGGTACCCCTGAGTATCATGCGATTTTCGCAGTCGCCATGCTTCTGTTTCTCATCACCTTGGGCATCAATATTGTCGCCAATCGAGTCCTCTCGCGGTTTAGGGAGGTCTACGAATGAGTTGGGTTGACACACAGCCAAGTAATCTTGCCAAGAGGCGTCGCCGTGCTGCCTGTTTTCGCTGGTTATGCCAAGCACTCACTTGGTCATGTTTCGCTCTGCTGGCAGTCCTTTTGGTTTATGTCGGGGGCAAGGGAGTTGGCTTCCTGAATCTCAACTTCATCACCAGCCCACCATCCTGGAAAGCTGTGGACAGCGGCATTTGGCCAGCTTTGACTGGATCCTTATGGATGATGGGCCTGACTGCTGCCATCGCCATTCCCGTCGGTGTCGCGGCCGCTCTCTATCTCGAAGAATTCGCCAAGCCGAGTCGCTGGAACAAGTTCATTGACGTCAACATCTCGAACTTGGCCGGGGTTCCTTCCATCGTCTACGGCATCCTCGGAGCCACTGTTTTTGTGCGTTTCTTGAAACTCGGTCAAAGCGTCATGGCTGGATCCTTGACCATGACGCTGTTGATCCTGCCAGTCATCATAATTGCCTCGCGGGAGGCAATTCGAGCCGTTCCTTCGACAATCCGTCAAGCCGCCTTTGCTTTGGGCGCAACCCGCTGGCAAACCGTCGTTCACCACGTCTTGCCAGCGTCCTTATCTGGGATTTTGACCGGCGTCATCTTGGCGTTGTCTCGAGCTATTGGCGAGACGGCACCACTCATCACAATTGGCGCTGTTGCCTACATCAGTACGGCGCCGACGGGCCTGATGGATTCCTTCACTGTGATGCCACTGCAGATCTACAGCTGGACATCAAAAGCCCAGAGTGAGTTCCAGGACCTAGCAGCCAGCGGAATTGTTGTCTTGCTCGCCTTCCTCATCGCCATGAATACCGTCGCTGTTGTCATTAGGCACCGGTCAGAGAAAGCGCAAAGCTGAATAGAATGATTAAAACCATGACCAACAAAACTCGAGATGAACGACCCCGCCCCAAGTCTGTCGAGGCGCAGGGTATATTGACGGCCCGTGAGGTCACGATTCGCTATGGCGACAACGTCGCGGTCAACAACGTTTCTCTCGACATCAAAGAAAACAAGATCACTGCCATCATTGGACCATCTGGCTGCGGCAAGAGTACCTTCTTGCGGGCTTTCAATCGTATGAATGACTTCATCGAGTCAGCATCGATTGTCGGACGAATCCAATATCGACACTTGGATATCTACGGCAAGAACGTCGACCCAGTTGAGGTGCGGCTCCGCATTGGCATGGTCTTCCAAAAACCCAACCCTTTTCCCAAGTCGATATTCAAGAACATCGCTTGGGGGCCGCAAATCAACGGTTTCAAGGGCGACATCAATGAACTCGTTGAGGATTCCCTAAAGAAAGCGGCGATTTGGGATGAGGTCAAGGATCGCTTGCAGAAGTCGGCTCTTGGACTCTCGGGCGGACAACAGCAAAGGCTCTGTATTGCCAGAACTCTGGCCATGCAATCAGAGGTCATCTTGATGGATGAGCCTTGCTCGGCCCT
>JAJRYU010000230.1 GCA_024275615.1 Planctomycetota bacterium | reverse complement strand
GTGTCGCCACTGCTATTGGCGAGCTCAGAAATGGCATTCAAATAAGCTGCGACGAGAGCGCTGACGCACAAAAACAGGCGCTTCAAGATCATGGCATGAGCGGCATCAGCCGTTTGGACGCCTTTGGTTTGTTGTCGCCCAAGACGTTGATCAACTATTGCGGAGAAATCAGCCAAACAGACGCAGAACTCTTGCGCGCCAAGCAGGCTTGGGTCATTCATACGCCGAGCGCAGACGCTCTCAGCGGGCGTCCCGCGCAAAGGTTTGAGGACTTCGGCTACTTCGCCGCTCTGGGGTCTGGTGGCTGTCGCAGCAACGTCTTCGCTGAAGCACGGGCGTCCTTTCTACAAGGTCGTGCGCGTGGCGCTCAAATCAACCCCATGGACATCATCCGAATGATTGTCGGCGGGCAACAATTGGGCTCTGAATTGTTGGGGTTAGAGTTGGGTTCAACAAACCGCGACGCTGGCGCTGATTTTGTCTTTCTCAATTATCACGCACGTACGCCCCTCACACCAGAAACCCTCCCGGCCCATCTCATATTCGGAATGGGACCAGAGCACATCACTTCCGTCATGATCGATGGTGACTTGGTTTTCAGGTCCGGGAATTTCCCGGACATTGACATGCGCAAGCTGACACCGCTCATGCGCAAAGGTGCGGAGAATATTTGGCAGTCTCTCAATCAGTCCACCACCACCAGCGAAGAACTCACGACCTAACGAACATAGAGAGTCCAAAGGGGAGAATGAGTGACGATCTTCAAGCTGCTTCTCAAGTACATGTCTTGGTTGGCCTTCGCGGTTGGCTTGGTATGGAGCGGCAAACTCTCCTTCGCAGACCCAAAAGAGACTCCCGAACAAGTGATAGCGCCAACGATCTTGGCTTTGTCTGAAACTCCAGATCATGACTTGACTATTCTCACTCCGGGCACGATCTTGGCGCGTTTGGCAATCGGCGATCTCAGCGATTCAGCCTTGGCGCATGGCGATTCCTTGTTGGAAGAGTTCATCGGTGATTTTGGGCCAACGACAAGCCTCAAGATTGATATCTCTCCACCTGACGAACAAGAAAACGGGCCATCATCGTGGACTATCCCTGTTGCCGAATTGGCCTTCATGCCGAATGGCACGCTCCTCAAAGAAGACAACGACTTCCTCTTCGTGGCTAAGCGAGAAATCAGATTTGACGAAAATGGCACCCACCATTTGGCGGCAAGATTTGTCAAGAATGCCAATGGCAAACTCCAGTCCCAGGTTTTTGAGGAACTTGCCTTTTATTTGCTGCTCGGCAACCTGAAGGAAGACGTCCATAATTTCACGCGGCTTGACGTGCGGCCTGGGATTGTGCTTCTCGCCGGCATATTTGGTGTCTTCATCCACCTTTTCCTACTGATCATCCATGCCATCGTCCCCTGGCACGACGCTCTTCCAAATCTCGAACCTGAGATTTAAGGGAAGTTTCAGCCACGATAGAGGTCCAACCCAAGATGACTCACAACACACTTGCCCTTTCATCCTTCGCCCTGCTTTTTTCGCTCTCGCTCTTAGGTTTTGCACAGGAAGCGCCCAAACCAGAGCAAGCTAAAAAAAGCGGCCCCAAGAAGGTCATCCCTTCAACCGGCGTCATCTATCACTATCGTTGGCAAAGTCCTAATACGGGTTTTCGCAATCCAGATAGCTCCGACGGATTGAGCATGCACTTTGTCCATCCCGAAAGTGTGAATTTCGCCGATTCTCGCTGGCACAAAAAACAAATCGAATCGATGATGGAAACAGAAATCGACTTCTTTCTGCCGGTGTTTTCTATCTACGATGGTCGGCGCCAGAAGGCGGAAAACACTCGCAGTGTCGCCGGTTTGAAAGCACTTCTAAAAGCCATGGGTGAGATCGTCCAGGCCAGTGGCTCGCCCCCTCGAATCGCTCTATACTTGGACACGGCGTTCTTGGGCCGGAGTCGTATCGACCTCCTTGGCACGGACGGTCACAAGATCCTCAGGCAATCGATTTTTAAGTTCTTCGACACCGTTCCCAAGGCACTTCAATTCAAAGCCAGCGGCTACCCAGTCATCGTCGTCGATTCTGCCCAAGGGGTCGCCCATCGCCGCGATCTCTTCAACAAAATTTCTGACGATTTCTTGGTGCGTTACAAGGCCCGCCCTTGGATCGTCGCTGACAAGTCTTGGCAAACATCGACGACGGCAAGATGGCAAAAAGGCGCCGCCTTATGCGGCCCCCAAAGCGGCGGCGAAGTCGTGAGTTTGGGTCCTGGATACGATGACTCCCAAATCCCAAATCAAGGAACACCTGTCAGAAGACGCGAAGACCGTCGTTACTACCAATGGTCGTGGAACAAGGTTCTTTGGTCAAACCCAACCCTTGTTTTGATTGAGAGTTGGAACGATTTCTCTAACGGTACTGGAATCGCAGACAGCCAAGAATATGGTCGATCCTACCTCGATGTCACACGTAGGTTCATTGGCCGCCTCAAGAACCACATCTTGCCGGACCGCTCCAAACCCGTCCGCCTGGCTCATCCCGATCCCGTCCCTCGTCCAGACAAGGGCTGGTGGAAAGTTCAAGGGATCAATGACCGTGTCTTTTTTGTCGCTAAGGAACACCGCAGCGATTTCGGCTACGGCCTCCGTTTGGGACGGGCTAGTGACGGGGCATTTGTGCGAACGAAGACCGCTGGCACTTCGACGATCACACCGCTCAACCATGCCAAGTCCGAGTCTTATCT
>JAJRYU010000229.1 GCA_024275615.1 Planctomycetota bacterium | reverse complement strand
GGTCCCCATTCTTGAATGGCGGAGATTGTGTTTGTGCCGATCTCTGAGACTCTGATTGTGGCCACGCTGGGAGTTTCGGTGTTGACGAGGCGCAGGATACTCCGGCCCTCATATTCGTCAGCAATCAATACCTGTCTCGGATCCAAGAACGTGGCATGGAGAGCCTGGGCGATACTGGCATCTGCGCCGTAACCGTCCACGGGACCTCGGTCGTCACGAATCGTTTCCCTTGTGCCAAGTTGGAGGCGAGGAGAATCGTGGGGGATGGCAAGACTCGCCAGAATCCTTGAGGCAAGAATCCGATTGGCTGCTGGTTTCAAATGGCAATGATCCAGAAAGTCGTTGGCGTCAAAGGTGGCATCATCAAAGTGCCGGAAGACGAAGGAGGCGGGCTCAGGAATCCTTACCTGTGGTTGCGGATATGCGGTCGTTCGCTGCAAGAAAAGTTGGGCTTGTACGACGGCATGAGGGTGGCGTTTCAAGCCGAAGGAAGACCCATTGATTGGTGTGTTGAAGAGAAGTGTTCTGCGGCCACTTGTCTGCAGCAAACGAGCCAGACTTCGCAGTGCCGAGACTTGTGGATTGGCAGGTCCCAAGTTTGACTCCAAAAAGTGCCGGGAGACCCGAAGGGACTCGCCTTGCCCTACTGAAGGTCTTGGGCCACGAAGGAATACACGCTCCGGGTGCCGAATCCCCGGCCCGCCTTGTCGGCGTGTGTCATCGAGACCTAAGCGGTGGTGGGTGAGAGCGATCGTCTCTTCGAGGTCATGGGCCGGCTTTCTTGCGAGTTTCTTCAGCCATGGGCGGGCGAAAGCAGCTGAATTCTTGGCGTATTGACTGGAGAGGTAACGGGGAGATAGTTCAATGACCACTTCCACTCGCCCTTTGGGGTCGTAGCGCTCCAATTGGCTGAGGATCACCTCGAAATCCCGTGGCAAGAGGCCGTCCATGGCAAGGTCGTAGATGGCCACACTCTTCGGAGCCATTTTCCTTGCCCAAAAGGCAGGGGTTTTCTTGGCATCGAAACCGTGCTGGCGCAAAATATTGCTTCCCAAGACGGAGTCTCCCAAGAACAACACCACGCGCTCATGTTCGTCAGTTGCAGCAGCCTTTAAGGCGGCTTTCAAGTCATGGACGCCGGTGGGGGCGTCGAAGTCCCGCGGTGTTGCGGCGACGTCCGTCTTGCGCAGTCCCCATACCAAGGACACGGCCAAGATCGCGATGAGAAAGAGTGTGGCCATGGGACTTCGTGCTTGCAGGAGGCCAGCAAACTCTTCGTCGTCGGCGTGGTGATTGTCTGAATTCAGAAGGTCTTGCATTTTAGAATTGGAAGTAGATAAACGGTGAGGCCACTTCAGGTGCGAAGATAGCGGTCAAGATGAGGGCAACGGCCACCAAACTAGCGAATCCCAAGGGCGTCTGAGCTAGACGATGAAATACTTTGTCTTTTTCGCTCCAAATCATGAGTGCAAAAGTCAAAACTAAAATAATAAGGGCAAAGCCAGCGGCGCCTTGATTGGCAGGAAGACCTGCGGCAATCCACGAGCCAATCTGTTGGACGATGGTGGACGCATCTGCCATGCTCTTGGCTCGAAAGAAGATCCAACCCAAGCAGGCCAAGTGAAACATAAGTCCGATGCGAAGCCCCTTGGCGGCCCAAAGTGGCAAGAAAGTCGTGGCTCGACTGAAAGCTGGCCCGAGGATGCGATAGAGCACCAACAGGGCGCCATGAAACAAACCCCAAATGACAAAGTGCCACGCGGCCCCATGCCAGAGTCCAGCCAAGGCCATGGCTATCGTTAGATTGGCCAAGGTTCGTGAGACGCCGTTCTTGCTGCCCCCAAGTGGGAAGTAAAGATAGTCCCTAATCCACTCGGATAGAGAGATGTGCCAACGACGCCAGAAATCTGATGGGTTTTCGGCCAAGTAGGGCAAGTCAAAATTTCTCACCAACTTGATGCCAAAAAGAGAAGCGGCTCCCCGGGCCATGTCGGAGTAGGCAGAGAAATCAAAGAAGATCTGAAACGCGAATGCGTAGGTCGCGAGAAGTAGGTCAAGACCTTCGTAAGCTCCCGGATTGCCGTAGGATACTTCGACAATGCGGGCCAAATTGTCGGCAAGAGCAGCTTTCTTGAACAAACCCCAAGCGAGGAGCAAGAGGCCAACATGGACATGCTCGCTTTTCAGACGGTAGGAAGAAACCGCCTTTATTTGCGGCATGAGATGACCGGCGCGTTCAATGGGACCAGCAATCAGTTGCGGAAAAAAACAAACGTAGAGCATGAAGTCGATAAAGCTTGATTCCGGCTTAATGCGTCCTTTGTAGACATCGATGGAGTAGCTCATCGTTTGGAAGGTGTAAAAGGAGATGCCGATGGGCAAGATAATCTTCCAGGGCTCACTGACGGCCTCGAAATCGGGCAAGGCCAAATGAAGACTCTCACGAATGAAATTGGCGTACTTGAATAGGACCAAGACACTGAGGTTGCTGACCAAGCTGACAATGAGCCAACGCTTTTTTGCCCTGGGGTCTTCGATGCGCTGGATCTTTCTGGCTACCACGAAATCGACGATGGCAGAGTAAAAGACAAGCAGCAAGAACGGGGCATTCCACGAGCCGTAGAAGATCAAGCTGGCGACAAGAAGGACCATGACCCGGAGATTCTTTGGCGCCAAATGAAAGACCAAGAACGTGAGGCTCAAGAGCAAAAGATAAGCTGTCGAATCGAACTGCAAGCGCATCTCCCTTGAGCCGTTTGGATCACCCAGATCCTAACACGTTTAGCCCCCAGCAGACGCTGTGCCTTGGACCCCCGCTCTTTTGGAGGCGAGATTGTCGAGAATGCCCAGAGTTGCCGCTTTGTGCCATCCCTGCTAATTTCTTTTCCTAACGGAGGATCCCCATGACTGAGCCGAAGCGCATTGCCCCAGCGAAGAAGGTGGCCAATATCAAGTACGCCGTTCGAGACATTCTCTCGGTCGCCGCCGAAGCCCAAGAAAAGGGCTTGGAAATGCTCTATCTCAATGTGGGCGACCCCAATATTTTTGACTACAAGACCCCGGAAATCATCGTCGAGGCTGTCAGTCGCGCCCTTCGCGACAACAAGAACGGTTATGCACCGTCGGATGGCATACCAGAAGCTCTCTTGGCTATCCGTAACAACGCGGAAGCGGCTGGCATTGCCAATATCCAGGATGTCTATATTGCCAACGGCTGCAGTGAGGGCATCGAAATCGCTCTTTCAGCCCTGTGCAACGAAGGAGAAAATATCCTGACACCGTCTCCTGGCTATCCTCTCTACACGGCTTTGGTCTCCAAGTTGAGTTTGGAAATGAACCCCTATTTTCTGGATGAGGGGAATGGCTGGCAACCTGACCTGAGTGACATGGCGGAGCGGATCAATGATAAGACCCGAGCCATTGTTCTTATTAACCCCAACAATCCCACGGGTAGCGTTTGCACCGCCGACACACTGCGTGGCGTTATCGAGCTGGCCAAGAGGCACAATCTGTTGATCATTGCCGACGAAATCTATGGTGAGCTCACTCTTGACGGTGCCCGGCACATTCCCTTGGCGTCGTTGGATCACGAAGCGGCCATCTTAACCTTTGATGGGCTTTCCAAGGCTTTTCTCGCCCCTGGATTAAGAGTCGGCTGGGGCGTTCTGAGTGGGCGGGAGGATTTGTTGCGCGATTACAAAGGTGCCGTCGCTCAACTCTGCCGGGCCAGATTGTCGTCGAATCACCCGGAGCAATACGCCATCAAACCCTGCTTGTCGGACAAGAGCCACTTGCCTGCACTTCGCGAGAAAGTGCAAAAACGAAGAGACATCACTGTCGAAATGTTGAATGCTATCCAGGGCATTACTTGTGTTGCCCCTAAGGGTGCCTTCTATGCTTTCCCGAGCTTGGATGTGCCGGCCGAGTCTGAACAAGAGTTCATTGCCGACATGATACGGGCTACGGGTGTCGTTGTTGTGCATGGAGGGGGCTTCGGCCAGCGCCCGGGGACATCCCATTTTCGCGTCGTCTTCTTGCCACCGGAAGAAATCTTGACCAGGGCTTACACGAAGATTGGTGATTACCTCTCTGAGAATCTGTAACCCGGCCCAACACCGGGGGCCGTCCCGGTGCCTTGTTGTTCTTGAGAATGTTGAGTGCGTCGTCTTTGCAAAGAAGAACACTGAGATGCTGGCGTGGAGGTAATCGGACCTAATTTCAGCAACTGTGGCCGATTGCGGCCATCCCACTCGAAATCGGTCCTCAAGCCCCTTGATTCTCAACAGCCCCAGCAGACCTTCTGCCTCTCATAGAACGGCTTCCTTGACAAAGAATGTGGTCCGTCTGGGTGAGAAAGACGTCCAGAAGGGAAACAGGTGTCCCCAGCCAAGATTAGGCTGTGATCGCTCACCTATGTCTCTTTATTAAGAAAGCGAGTGCCCCCAGAATGGCTCGTAGTGCAAAATCACAGAAGACCATGGCCGCTGCTCCCGCTGACAACAAAGCGCGGAAGCAGGCACTAGATTACACTTTGGACCAAATCGAGAAGCAATTCGGTACCGGTTCCATCATGCGTCTGGGGGAGACTCCGAATCAAATAATCGAGTGCATTCCATCCGGTTCTCTGTCTCTCGATCTAGCGATTGGTGGCGGTATTCCCTTGGGGAGAGTCGTTGAGATCTATGGCCCGGAGAGTTCTGGCAAGACGACCTTGACCCTTCATGTTGTGGCCAATGCCCAAAAAAGGGGAGGAATCTGCGCATTCATTGATGCTGAGCATGCCCTTGATCCTGCCTACGCCAAGAAACTTGGCGTCGACTTCGAAAACCTCTTGGTTTCGCAGCCGGACACCGGTGAGCAGGCTTTGGAAATCACGGAAATGCTGGTGCGTAGCAACGCCGTCGATGTCATCGTCATTGACTCGGTGGCTGCTTTGGTTCCACGGGCAGAGATTGAAGGAGAAATGGGCGATAGCCACGTGGGCCTTCAAGCTCGGCTCATGTCTCAAGCGTTGCGCAAACTCACCGGCATCGTCGCCAAGAGCAACACGTGCATTATCTTCATCAACCAGATTCGTGAGAAGATCGGTGTGATGTTTGGAAGCCCAGAAACCACCGCCGGTGGCCGGGCGCTTAAGTTCTATTCTTCGGTGAGGTTGGACATTCGCCGGATTGGGCGTATTACCGATCGTGATTCTGTGGTTGGTAACCGAACAAAGGTCACGGTGGTGAAGAACAAGATTGCTCCGCCATTCCGTGTTGTTGAGTTTGACATCATGTTCAACGAGGGGATTTCTCTTGTTGGCGACCTTCTTGACTTGGGTGTTGAGAACAAGATCGTCGACAAAAGCGGTTCTTGGTATTGCTATGGCGATACCCGTCTTGGTCAGGGCCGAGAAAAAGCCAAGCAATTTTTGCGTGACAGCCCAGAAATGATCGACGAGCTGCGGGAAAAACTCCTCGACAAGCTCGATCCTCGCCGTATTGCCGAGGCCAAAGCGAAAGCCGAAGCTGCTGTAGAATCCAAAGCCGCAGCTAAGACTGGACCGAAGGCCGCTGCAAAGGGTGCTTGAGACCGGTTTGTTCATGATCCTAAGGCCACAGCTTGGAGCTTAGCCCGTCGTCTCTCGCCCCTTTCGACCGATGGTCGTTCGCGGCTTGTTTGGCGCCGTTACCATTGAACCGCCAAGGGGCATTCTCAGTGATTCGAAGAGTCGGCCATGAGGCTTGACTTAGAGGCTGTACATGGGTTCGTGACCGCAATTGACGGCAATCTCGCGAATAAGGCAAGCTGAAATCTGAGTACTTTCCTGGG
>JAJRYU010000228.1 GCA_024275615.1 Planctomycetota bacterium | reverse complement strand
TTGTCATATCCGCTCTTGGTAAAGACCAACCTGGCATTGTAGATAAATTAAGCAAAATCATCCTGGAGGATGAGTGCAATATCATCGACAGCCGCATGACCGTCCTGGGCGGCGCGTCGTGAATGGGTTCACCGGATCCAGTATTTGGCCTGTTCTCTATTCCTTTCCGCCCAACCTACCTGGACAGATTGAAGGCGGTTTCGCCGACTTCGCACGGAAATGGCGCCCCATCCTTGACATTTTCGAAGAACAAGACGTCGACTTTGCCCTTGAAGTTCATCCGACTGAGATCGCTTTCGATCTCAGTACAGCAAGAATGGCTCTTGAGGCAATCGAGCATCACCCCAGGTTTGGATTCAACTTCGATCCATCCCACATGGCGTACCAGGGAGTCGACTACTTGCGATTCTTGGATGAGTTCTCGTCGCGTATTTTCCATGTCCATGTCAAAGATGTGTGGTGGAGCGAGAGCCCCCACGAATCTGGGACATTCGGTGGCCACATCGAATTTGGCGAGGCCGGGCGACAGTGGGATTTTCGCTCTCCAGGAAGAGGGCGTATTGACTTTGAGGCTATCTACCGAAAGCTCATCTTTGCCAACTACAATGGTCCGCTATCAGTCGAATGGGAAGATGCCATGATGGATCGAGAGCATGGAGCGATGGAGGCTAGGGAATTCGTGGCCGCTTTGCAGTTTCCCCGGTCTGCACGAACATTTTACGGGCCGACAGAATAACGGGTCAGTCTCTAGTCGAAGTAGTTGTTGTTCAAATCTACGTCATGGATTTGATGGATGACAATGTCCGGTTTCTCTAACAAGAAGCGGACGAACTGGGTTCGGGCATCTTTGAGGTTTCTGGGCCACAGGTAGACCGAATGGGAAAAATGCTCGGCAAGGTAGGGTATCAAGACATTGGCGAAACTGTTGCGGATCATCAAAAGTCTCAGTCCATCTTCTTGCCCACCACTGACACCAACCGTGAAGTTACTCGGAGAAATAAAGTCAAAGGGCTTTCCTGGAATAGCTATGTACTGGAGTTTCTCCGTGTCCGGCGGCAACATGACAGGCAGCGTTTCTGGGCGATTTTCTGGCAACCCAGCGAAGTTGAGCAAGTCGGCGTCGCGGAGTTGCATTGTGCGTCTTTCGTATTCGAAAGGTAGGAGCGCGCGGAATCTCGGGACGTGTTGTTGCAGGTGTTTGGTGATAATCTGTGTGCAGTAGAAACCAGAGTACGGCGTCCAGTGGGTGTCGTGATGAAAATAAACTTGCTCGGTCTTTTTGAGTTCCAAGAGCGGATCGCGAAAATCGATGATTGGGATATCGGTGTTCATTCGCAGGAAATCGACCAGGACATCTGCGCTGGTTCGCGAGCTCAAGGACTCGTAGCCCGCCGGCAAAAACTCAGGGTAAATCGTCCCTTTTGAGCGTGTGATCACCACAAGATAGTAAGCTCCAATCTTGTGAGCAGCATGCTGGGCATCGAGGAGTTTCTGGGTGATTTTTGCCAGCCTCTCTTGGCCCAAATTCTGAAGCCCGCGCTCTTGGTCTTCGATCCATTTGTCGAAGTAGAACCAGCCTTTCTTGCCAACAAAGACGTTTTCGACGGGGCTCGTATGAAGGGTGTCGATATAGAATCCGGCCCAGCCAGAAACCAATGCATCGCGCAGTCCGAATTGATCACTGAGCGCCGCCTTGAAGCGATTAAGACGGGTCTCGACGCTGAGATCGGCCTGCCATGCGCTCTTGAACGTGGCGAGAACTCGTTTTTCGTCGAGGTTTTTATCCGCGACATGAAAACCGAAGAGAGAGTCCATTGCTGGCAAGAGTAGGCCCAAGGCAACGAGCGAAAGGAAGCACATGTCCATGCGTCGGCGGCTTCTTGGGGAATGTCGCTTCATAGTTTCAAAACCTAAAATACCAGAATGAATTCAGAGACCCAGCGGCAACCGCCATCGCCCCCAAGAGCAGGATGACAGCGAGGCAAAGATCTCGACTACCTATGGCCAGGAGTAGCACTGGGTTCTGCCAAGTTCTAGATTTTCGCTGAATAACTTTGAGAATTGGCATGGTACCCACTATCGCGCAGGCAAGGGTTAGTTGAACGTCCGTCGTCATGAGTTTGGTGACACTGACAATTTCGTTCTTGCCCACATCTTGAAAAAAGAGCGCCTTGAAGAAACGCAGTGAACCGTCGAGGTCGGCGCTGCGAAAAAAGACCATAGACGTCCACCACGCCAGATTGACATAGATGATTCCGTATGCCGCAGGGAGCATTTTCTTGGACCGCAGAAGTATTCTCTCGGCGCTGAGAAAGAACCCATGCACGGCTCCAAAGCAAACGAAATTCCAACTTGCACCATGCCAAAGGCCGCACAAGAGAAAGACGATCCACAAGTTCATGATGGTGCGCCACCGAGGGCATCGGTTACCACCCAGGGGAATGTAGAGATAGTCGCGGAGCCACATGGACAAAGAAATGTGCCAGCGTCGCCAGAATTCAGTCACGGTTTGACTGATGTAAGGGAAGTTGAAATTCTCCGGGATTCGCAAGCCAAACATGCGGCCCAAACCGATGGCCATATCGGAATAGCCGGAAAAATCGAAGTAGAGTTGCAAGGCGAAACAGGCAAGGCCCAACCAAGCAACCGGTCCCTGAAGGGAACTTTCTTGGATGACCGTGTCGGAAAGTGGATCAACAATGGCAAAGACTGAGTTTGCAACTTTTGCCAGGGTATCGGCAATGAGTACTTTCTTGCCAAATCCGACAATGAAACGTCGCATGCCATAAGCGAAACCAGAGAGGCCCACTACACGTTGCTGCAATTGTGGGGCAATCGTTTTAAAGCGCAGGATCGGACCAGCGATGAGTTGGGGAAACAAAGAGATGAATAGAGCCGTATGCCACCAACGTTCTTCCGCTTTCATGGCGCCGCGCCGCACGTCAAATAGATAAGCCACTCCCTGGAGGGTGAAGAAGGAAACGCCTAGAGGCAATGAGCCGGTGTCGCTGCGAGGATGATCCAAGGCGATGCCGAGGACGTCCGCAGCAAAGAAGCGGTATTTGAAATATCCGAGGGCTCCCAGGTTAAGGATGGCGCCAACAGTTATTAGCCAAGTCTTTGCACGCTCGGTTCTTGCTCGGTCTATGAACTTGGCAAAACTGTGGTTGAGGGCGATCGATGCCCCTAAGAGCAGGATATGGACGGGTTCGCCCCAAGCGTAGAAAATGAGGCTTGCGATGAGGAGCAGGATATTGCGGCTTGCTCCTCGAAGCAGAGAATGCCCGATCAAAACGGCAGGGAGGAAGTAAAACAGGAAAGCCGGCTCACTAAAAAACATGGAGATCCAAAACCTCGCTGCGATACAACATCGACTCTATATCTTCCCTGTTTGCGGTCCGAATTGTAGGGGGCACCAACTTTGGACGCCAGAGTTAACTCAATTATCTGCGAGTGAGCCCACGACTTGGGGATGAACTGCTATAATTTGGCTGCTTGAAACTCGCTGGCTTCAATTGACTTGGTATGTGCGTCTATGCCGAAGAAGAGAATTGCCGACACTCTTGCACTTGGCTTGCTCCTGGTTGTGGGATTTTCTTTCTACTATCCACTGACCGAAGGTGATCTCATGACTGATGACTTATCAGTCATTCGTTTTGTTGCCTATGGACCGATCGCAGATGGCGAGCTTAACTCATCACAAACACCAGGGATATTCGGGAGTTTCTGGCAACGTGCCTCGAAGAGATTTGAGCTCTATCGACCAATCGTAGGTATGTCTTTTTGGCTGAACTACGCTATGTCCGGGGTGTCTTCTTTTGGCTATCTGCTCACCAACATTATTGTTCACCTCACCAATGTCTTTCTCCTGGCGGTTCTGATCAAGAGACTATTTCCTGATTTGCATCGAGTTGCCTGGCTGATGACTGTGGCGATGTTTCTGTTTCATCCCTTTCAAATGCAAGTAGTTGGGTGGTCGGCTGCTAGGTCCGATAGCCTCAGTTTCATGTTTGGGATGCTGGCACTCTTGACCATCATGAGCAAGGGAAGGCGGACTGTGGCCGCAGCCTTCTTGGCGTTCTTGGCGCTGTTGTGCAAGGAATCAGGTATCGTCTGGCTCTTTCTCTTATTGCCTTTCTTTGTTGCTTCAGGTGACGCGGCACCCCGAGCCGCCCGTTCTCATCTCTTAGCTAGGTTGCGTCAGGTCTCGCCGCTGCTGATCGTTGGCTTGGCCTACTTTTCCTTGCGGCAACTCGCCTTGGGCGGGATCAGTGGCGACACACAATATGGTTCGAAGTCTCTTGCAGATTTGCTTGGTGAACTCCGTCTCTCGTCTTTGGCAGGAATTGTTCGTGTTGCTCTGGCGCCGGTGTCTGCAGCCGTCGCCTATGCCTTGCCTCTCAAGATTATTCAGTCAACAGGTGCGGTCTTTTTGTTGGCCCTCGGTATCAAGCACGTTTGGCGCCGGGGAAAACGAGTTGCTTTTATGGCGGCATGCAGCCTTGGCGTGCCCCTTTTCATGGCGTTTGTTGTTGGGGCGTTGGCAGGTGGTTTTCTTGGTTCTAGGGCCTACTACACACCCATGCTCGGCGCAGCGATCCTTGCTGCTTGCGCTTTCAAAGCGATGCCGAAGCTGAGTTTGGGTATTTCAATCTTGCTCCTCGCTACGTTTTTTCCAAGTTCATTGGCGCTGAGAGAGAATCTGATCCAGTGCGGCAAGAAGACCGGGGCCTTGCGTGCATCGCTTCGGAGTGCGGTGGCTGAGCTGAAACCTGAGAGTGTGGAGCGCGTTGTTGTTCTGAACTACTCGCAAGCACAGGTGGCAGGCGATCGTCTGTTTTTGTTGTTCTTGCCAGATGAGGGGCTCACTAGACCCTTCATGCCTGGTGACTTTGCGTTTTCTCGAGTGCGGGATGACGTACCGGAAAAGGGCTTCGAGTATATGGAGGTGTTTCCGGAACTCTTTCGGCGTGACATGTCGAAAACAGCATTCCTCAAGTCACGCTATCAGGAGAGTACCGATACATTTACTTTCACCGTGCTGCACCGAGGCACGTTGCAAGGGACCGAGGGACAAGAAGTCCAGGCGGTGGCACCGTTGCCGTTTTCAGTTTCTGAGATCGACTTGGACGATCGTGAGACATGGCGCCCAAGATTCCAAGTCAGGCATCGTGCTCAAGATGGGCTTCGCTTTCGTATTGAGATCTTGGCATGCAAAGGAAGAGTGCTAAGGCTTGTGATTCCGCCCATCAAAGCTGAGATGCAAGGAGGCATGCAAACCACTCATCTGCTCTTGCCACCTTTGCCACAGTCCATGATTCAAAGCCTCAAGGACCCCCGTGCCTTTGGCTGGAGCGTCGCTGTCATTGACCGAGGTGGACGGGTGCTTGGTTCAAGCCCTATGTCCTTGTTCGTTGCCCGACTCAAATAGCTAACGATCCCGAATACCGACCTTTCGCACTTGGTTCGAGAAGAAAACACCGGTTGGCGTACACCAAAACGCAGCTCTACCTTATACTGCGCCCATGAATACGGATACTTCAGAGGGAAGCCCTGGACCGCTTCTCAAGCTATCTTTGATGATGTTCCTCCAATACGCCATCTGGTGGGCATGGTTACCGCTTTTCTACGGTTGGCTCACGGAATACAAAGGTTTTAGCGGCCAGCAGGCAGGCACACTCTTTGGTGTTGCCGCCATCGGCGCTCTCATTGCTCCCTTTCTCGCTGGGCAGATCGCCGATCGTTGGTTTGCCACCGAGAAGTTTCTCGGATTGAGCCATATTCTTGGTGCCATACTTATCTGGTTCTTGCCGAATCTGGCGTCCTTTCAGTCCATTCTCATTTTCGGCTTGCTCTATTCAATCGTCTACTCACCCACGCTTTCACTTACTAACGCGATTGCTTTCCACCACATTCCCAATCGAGACCGTGATTTCAGTCGTGTCCGCGTGTGGGGTACGGTCGGCTGGATTGTGGTTGGCATTGGCATGGGGCAATGGCTCCTACGCCACTACCTTCCCGCTGCTGGGGAGACCGTGCGAGAGGCCCACGTCTCGGGCATGGCGGATGCTTTTCGGGTGAGTGCTGTGCTTGGCGCTACCTTAGGTGTCTATTGTTTCTTTTTGCCGCACACACCACCGACAAAGGGAAAAGAAAAGTTTGCTGCCAAGGAAGCAATCACGGAGATCCTCGCGAATCGAAAGCTTCTCGTTTTGTTCTTGATTTCGTTTCCGATCAGCTGTGTTCATCAGTTCTACTTTGTCCATACGGAGGCCTTCATCGGCTCACTTAGCATGAAGACACCTCTCATTGATACCGTCTTTGGTGTCGGTGGTGGCCCCATGACAATCGGGCAAATTTCAGAGATCGCTGTACTCGCTCTCATTCCTTTCATTCTCAAGTCGTGGAGCAAGAAATCACTCTTGGCTGTAGGTCTAGCGGCCTATGTGCTGAGATTCTTGGTGTTCTCCTATGCGACCACGAGTATCGCCGTCTTCGCGGCCCTGGCCTTGCACGGCATTTGTTTTGGGTGTTTCTTTTTTGTGGCTTTCATGATCGTCGACGAGGAGACCACTGCTGACGTGAGGGCAACGGCCCAAAGCTTCTATAGCCTCATTATCTTTGGCTTGGGTGTGATCGTTGGCAACTTTTCCGCCGGTTACATCGATGGTATTGCTGGTGATCCGAAAGTCGATTCGGACTATTATGCAACCCTCTTTGGCATACCCATGTGGGTGGCCGCGGCCTGTCTTTTGGCGTTTCTTGTCTTATACCCCAAGCTCAAAACCGGGCAGGATGAAAGGTTGGCAGCACGATGAAATCACAACATGAGCAGTCTCCTATCGTCCGCAGCATTCACCTCTTCCTAGTGGCAACCGCAGTGCTCGCTCTCGCTGGTGCCGAATTGGCTGCTCAAGATTCGACCCCGAAAGTGAAGGTGCTTTTGGTGACGGGCGCTAACAACCATGATTGGCCCTACACCTCCGATTTCATGGCTCACGTTCTTGAGAAAACGAATCGCTTTGACGTGACACTTACGACAGAGCCTCAGATGTTCTTGGCATCCAAAGACCTGAGCAAGTTCGATGTGGTTTATCTTGACTATAACGGCCCTTCTTGGGGTGACCTTGCCAACAGACGTTTCATAGCCGCCGTCAAGAATGGTCTTGGTGTCTGTGTGGTCCATGCTGCCAACAATGCCTTCGTCGGCTGGAAGGAATACGAGGCCATGTCATGTCTCTGCTGGCGCAAAGGGACAGGGCACGGTGATTTCCACAAGTTCGATGTTGATATTGTTGATCGTAATCATCCCATTACCAGGGATCTTGAAGCCATGAAAGCGCACCCGGATGAGCTCTATCATCGCCTTGTCCACATGCATAACTCCAAATTCAACTTGTTGATGACGGCCAAGAGTAGTCGTGAGAGCGGTGGCAGTGGTCGCGATGAGCCCATGGCTCTTACCACCCACGTCGGCAAAGGCCGGGTGTTTCATACTCCCCTTGGTCACGTTTGGCCCAAGCAACCCCAGACAAGGGCGTCTCTCAATGACCCTCAACTGCAACTGCTTCTGGCTCGAGGGACTGAATGGGCGGCCACCGGTGATTGCACGATTGCGCCCGCCGCTTTTGGCCTCAAACCCCACGCATTCGCTTCCACTCCGCGAGGGGCGACGAAGACTTGGGTCAGACGCTGCGTTTTGGACG
>JAJRYU010000227.1 GCA_024275615.1 Planctomycetota bacterium | reverse complement strand
CTTCGTCAGTATGCCCACGAGTGTTCCAGCGACGAGCACTACGCCCAGGACCAGTAACACACTGGAATGATGGTCCATAAACCAGATTCCCCCAACAACTTAGACCGTATTGTCTCTGCTGGGGGGACTTTTTGTAAAAGTAAGCGAACACACGACATGAAACCAAAGGCAATCTCGCCGATTCTGGCAGGAAACCAACGCCTCTGGCAGACTGAGCGTCGCTTTGGTCTCTGGGGATAGGGGATTACGAAATGTTGAGAAGTCGACCACCAGTCAATTTGATGAGAAACATGCTGCCAGCCTTGGGTGCCCTGCTCTTGGTTTTGAGCTGTGCATGCCTAGCATGGGCGCAAGAGGAAAAACCAGCCAGGGACGCAAGAGAGAAACTCATCATCAAGGAACTGCGTTCGGGCACTTGGAAGCTCGTCAAAGTTGAACAACTCGTGAAGCGTTTCATCTCTCGTGGGCAGCGACACGCGGCGAGATGGTGGACGCTTCACGCAGGTGATGCCTCCGGAATTGGGCTTTTACCGCCGACAACCAAGAAAAACCTGAGGATCATTGGGAAGGTAGCGGGGCTCAAACCCAGTGAACCTCAATTGCGTGCCATGCCCGCCCGCGCCCTGCGCCATTTGAAACAAGTCTTTTCCCTCAAGTGCTATGCCGCGATTCCGGGCGCTGTTCATTTCGCCAGGCGTTGTTTGGAGCTCTATCCCGATCAGAAAATGAAGGCCAAAGTTGACGCCATCGAAGCAGAGATGGAAAGTGTCAACTGGTCGGAGGCCAAGCCCTACGGGAAAGCTCTCAAGAAGAGCGCCGAGCGCCTGACTGCGGCGCTCACGAAAGCAAGGGATGATCTCCTGGATGACATGATTGAGCAATACAAGAGTTACCCTTGTCCGCCCGGCGCTAGAGCAATTCGCGCTCTGATCTTGGCTCATGGGGAGGAAGGTCTGTCAACAAAATGGCAGCAGGCTTGGCAGGAAGTTGCGGCCATCGAATACGCTGTTGAACCTAAACAGAAACTCCGCATTTGGTTGGAAAACGGGGGAAAAGTCTACGTCTACCGCTATGGCAAGAGATTCCTGAGCACCGCAGGCCGCAGCTACTTTGGCGACAGGAAACAGGGCGTGACTTTTGAAGTGCTGGCTGGAGACGTCCTCCAGATTGAGGTCAAAAAACCCCATGCGAAAAAGGCCGGACGAAAACTCTTCGTCGTTGCTGTCGCGGCGGATCTCGATGGCCAGCCTCTGGCGAGTTCGGCCTGGCTCCAGAACTCGAATCATGAGGCCAGCAGTCTAGATCCGATTCTAAATCCGATGTGCCATGGCATTGAGTTTGCCCCTGAACGCATGCCAAAAGACCTCGAGGAAGAGGTGCTCGCGCAAGCTCAGTCTATGGGCACTGGCATCCTCATTCCCACGGCCAGCGAGTATCACCACTACGCCGTGGACATGCATAAGAAACTGCAAGACGCGATCCATGCATTCCAGAGTCGCAAACGAAAATACACTTGGATCGCGGGAGAGGCTGACCGCCTCGCGGTCGTGTTGCGCATCCCCAGATGGGGTGAGAGGGACGATGGGTAGCCCCAGCGACCCGTTTTACAGTTCTGAGTCGATCGGTATTCTCGTCGCGATGGAGTTGTCCTTTACAAAAACTTAATCAATCCGTGGCATATTTGCCCGGAGTCGTTTACATTCGATGGGATTCATCGGAGTAGACTGTGGCAGCATCCAAGGAACCCAAAACACCTTCCACGACGGATCCACCCCAAGCGGGAGCTGAGGGTCTAGTCCCAGCCTCCCCAGATACGATCGACCTTGGCTCCTTGGTGGACAACCTTCCGGGTATGGCCTACCGCCGACTTTGTGACGAGGCCGGCACAATCAACTTTCTAAGCCATGGCTGCCGTCGCTTGACCGGGTTCGAACCCACTAAGTTCCTGGGCGCTTCCGTACAAACCTATAGGGCGATCATTCACGCTGACGATCGAGACAAAGTCGAATTTGAGATTAGTCAAGCGATGAAGCGCCGTGAGGCTTTTGCCATTCACTATCGCATCATCACCGCGGATGGAACGGAACGATGGGTCTCTGAGCAGGGTAGCGCCATCCTTGACGACCAAGGAGAAATAGAAGCTTTCCAAGGCTATGTCCAAGATGTGTCGGCCTTGAAGAAAGCTGAAGATGCCGCAAGGTCGGTTGCATTGCAAGAGTCTCAGAACTTGACGAACGAGCTGGGGAACATCCTCGACAACTCGGGCAATGAAATCTACATCATTGATGTGGACAGCCTAAGGTTTATCGATGTCAATCGCGGAGCACGGCAGAACTTAGGGTATACGATCGAGGAGTTATGGGAGTTGTCACCTCTCGACATCAACCCACTATTCACAGCGGACGCACTGGCGGATCTCGTGAAACCTCTGCATACCAAGGAAACGGACAGGATCCGTTTTTCGACTTTGCATCAACGAAAAGACGGTTCGCGCTATCCAGTTGAAGTCGACTTTCAGCTGTCGAAAATCGGCGAGACCGCCGTGTACATAGCGATTACTTCGGATGTCACCGAAAGCAAGAGCACTGAGCTTGAGCTACGCAAGCTCAATCGCGCGTTGCGTGTGCTCACGGAGTGCAATCAAACTCTTGCTCATGCGACGGATGAGCTTCCCTTTCTAAAGGAGGTCTGCCGAATTCTTGTGGAAGTGGGTGGCTATCGTCTGGCTTGGGTTGGTCTGCGGGAGTATGACGAGGGAAAAACCGTTCGGCCGATAGCCCAATTTGGTTTCGAGGTGGGCTACTTGGACAAACTCGATCTCAGGTGGTCCGAGGAGCCTGAAGGCTTGGGGCCCACAGGAAAGGCGATTCGCACTGGCGAGATTCAGACCGTTCAAAATATCCAATGCGACCCTTCTTTTGCTTTGTGGCGAAAAGAGGCGACGAGCCGTGGCTACTCGTCATCAATCGCGCTGCCGATCAAGATTGATGACCAGGAACCTCTTGGCTGCCTCAATATTTATGCCCGTCAACCATTTGCTTTTAATCGCGAAGAAGTCAAGTTGCTTTCCGAGTTGGCCGTTGATGCAGCCTTTGGCATTCGCATCATTAGAGCGCGCAAAGAACGAGACCTTGTCAGCTCGGAGCTGCGCAAACTATCGGCGGCGGTGACGCAAAGCCCCGCGTCTGTCTTCATTACCGATCTTGCTGGCCACATTGAATACGTCAATCCCATGTTCATTGAGATGACGGGTTTCGCACCAGAAGAAGTTATTGGCGAGCATAGTCGTATCCTCAAGGGGGAAGGGACGGGCAGTCGCGAATACCGCGAACTTTGGCAGACGATACAGGTGGGCGAGCAGTGGCGTGGAGAACTTCACAATCGCAGAAGAGATGGTACGCTCTATTGGGCCAATGTGACCATTTCTCCGATTCGGAATGAGCAAGGGGAAATCGCGCATTTCCTCGCTGTCGAAGAAGACATCGATCGTCACAAACAAATGATCAAAGAGCATGAGGAACTCGAGGATCAGCTACGACAATCACAGAAACTAGAGACGATTGGCACACTGGCTGGAGGCATCGCCCACGATTTCAACAATGTTCTGCAGGCTATCCTTGGTTTTGCGGAGATCGCAGTCTCGGACATTACTGAAAATCCGAGCGCGCGCAGCGACGTCCAGGAGATCATCAAAGCGGCAAGTCGTGCAAGAGATCTCGTTCGGCAGATTCTGACCTTTAGCCGTCAAGTTCAACCTGAGCGTTCCTTCATAGATTTGAGGATCGCGGTGGCGGAAGCGACCAGCTTGCTGCGTGCGACCTTACCTTCGAATATCGAAATTCGGCAAGACGTGCCCCATGATATTGACTTGGTGTTTGCAGACATGGCCCAGATACACCAGGTTCTGATGAATCTGGGAACAAACGCGCGGCAGGCCATGAAGTCGGCAGGCGGACTTTTGGAACTTGAATTGACGACTACCAAGATCAGCAAGAGTGGCAGCCTCAAGTACCCAACTTTGGCTCCTGGTCGCTACGCACGGCTCGTGGTACGAGACACGGGCGTTGGCATGGATACGTCCACAAAGGAACAAATGTTCAACCCGTTTTTTACTACCAAAGAAGTTGGCGAAGGAACGGGCTTAGGTCTTTCTGTCGTCCACGGAATCATCTCCAATCACGGTGGCGTCATTTGCGTGACGAGCGAACTTGGCGTTGGTTCGACTTTTGAGGTCTTGTTGCCCCACGTTGAAGGTGTAGCGAGCGAAAGACCAGCTCATCCCGTCGGCGACGTACAAGGCTGCGAGCGTGTCCTCTGTGTTGATGACGAAGAGGTCATTACTTTCATGATGAAACGGGCCTTAGAGAAATTGGGTTACCACGTCACAACATCTTCGAACAGTTCGGAAGCGTTGGAGTTAATACGGCAAAATCCCAGAGCGTTCGACGTCCTGGTCACCGACAAAATGATGCCCGGTTTACTTGGCACTGAGCTGATCGCTAACGCGCTTGCGATCCATGGAGGTTTGCACGTGATTCTTGTCAGCGGGTATAGCAATGAAGTCTCGGATGCCGAGGCTCTCGCTGCAGGCGCTGAAATCGTTCTTGCGAAACCTGTCAACATGGGTGTTCTTGCCGGTGCTATTCGCGAGGTCATGGGGGTATAGTCCGGAAGCGCTTACCACGCCTACATTGAGATGCGCAGCAATGAAAAAGAAAAGAAATCACTTTACAAAATCTACGCAAGGCCCCACACTTCAGTTTCTGCAGGCGTTGATTGATGTGGGCAGGATTCAACGGGGGTATCCATGAAACCTCGTGATGAGTCCAAAACACGTGATGACATTAACCGACCCCAAGCTGGATCGGACGGTGTACTTCCCCGGTCAGAGAACACTCAACGCGTGGACGCGCTCAACTCTCTCGTTGAAAATCTTCCTGGCATGGCATACCGCTGTCTTGCCGACGAAGCGAAGACAGTGAGTTTCTTGACTCAAGGTGGTTTACGTCTAACAGGTTATTCGCCAAGTACGTTTCTTGGCAAGCCCCTCCGAGTCTATCGCGATATCATTCATTCCGATGATCGCGCACGAGTCCATCAGGAAATCGAATCGGCAGCCGAAAGCAATAGATCGATTGCAGTGGACTACCGAATCCGCACAGCATGTGGAACAGAACGGCACGTCTTTGAGCAGGTCAAGCATGTTCGTGAAGAGGAGGGAGGCCCCCCCGTCCTGCACGGATTTGTGCAAGATATCGTCGAACCCTGGGAATCAAAAATTACTGACCAATCGCTTGAACTGCGCCAAGCTCGAGATCGACTTGGGCATTTCGGACGGATTTTGGATCATTCGCTCAACGAGATTTACATCTTTGATTCCCAAACATTGAAGTTTGTCGATGCCAATAGAGGGGCGCGCAAGAATCTTGGCTATTCGATTGAAGAGCTACGGACTCTCACTCCGATCGACATCAAGCCGCTCCTAGATAGGCACGCTTTTGACAGAATTCTCAAGCCGCTTCGACTGAAGCAATCCGAGAAGATCCAATTTGCCACAATTCATGAACGTAAGGATGGCACCCAGTATCCTGTGGAAGTTGATCTACAATTTGCGAGCATTGGAACAACTGAAGTCTATGTTGCGATCATCTATGATCTGACAGAAAGCAAACGTGCCGAGCAGGAATTGAGGCGCCTTAACCGCGCCTTGCTCGTCCATACCGAATGCAACAAGACTCTTGCGCATGCCGACAATGAAATCGAGTTTCTGAACGACCTTTGCCAAATCGTTGTTGAAGTTGGCGGATTCAACTCGGCATGGGCCGGTCTCTGTGGCGATGGTGACGAAAAAGCCATTCATCCAGTAGCTCAACATGGATTCGAAGCGGACTATTTGACGGGACTTGAAACTTCATTGGCTGCGGCAAATCCTG
>JAJRYU010000226.1 GCA_024275615.1 Planctomycetota bacterium | reverse complement strand
CATATCCATTGAAGGTCTTGAAAATAAAACCAGAGAGAAAGGAATCTCTAATCTCGATGAGTTCTTCACCTATTGCTGACTTGAATTCAATGAGAGGCGTGAACAAACACTCAAGAACGTTGGGATTCGCCTTAAGCGCCAAGACAAGAAATCTCTCCAACTCCCAGTAGCACTCGTCAACATCAGATCGCTCGATGAAATTGGGTGTCCCCGACAAGGACCAATGCAGTGAAGCCGGAGGCAAGAAGACACCGCGAATATCAACATCAGACGCATCTTCATCCAGCCCAAAAGCACGGGACCCGACTATGCAGCGGTAGATGACGTGAGCAAACATGTCCAAGGAATCGGGTTTCTTGAGAACGGAGTCCTTGTAGTGGCTGAGCACCTCAAAATCGAAACGGCAAACTGTCGCGACCTCGCCATCGGGGAATCGAATTCGATAGGGGCGACCCAAGTCCATGGGAGATCTCTCGATTACACCGACGAATCCCGCAGAGCGTTGCTCGACTCCCAGGGAATCTTGAATCGGCTTGTGTACCACAACTTGAGTGCCTACCGGCAAGATCGGCGGCAAACTACCAGCATGCTTTTGACTCATCAACGTGATCTTCCTTGGACCTGAGACACCCTTCATTCTACCTGGAGCGGCGGACTGAAAGAAGAGACTACCGTTTACTCAGACGGTCCCGTAGAGACGAGTGAATGGACTTTCGCCGTCGATCCGATCGCCATTGATCTCTGACAATCATAGCGCCAGATGTCCAAGGTCTCAGCGTGGGTTTCTCCAGCCTAACGTCTTGGTCGCTGGTGAAGAGATCACCAAAGCCTGGAAACAGAAACCTGTATTGCTCATTTGGCAGCAAGTGGAAGTGGACACACAAAAGGGCGTACTGATCTCAATCGTCTGATAGACTGGGCAGCAGCCCAATCAGAACCCGCTTTTCGCCGCTGGGTCTCATTAGTGACCCCAAAGAACGATGGATCTCTCACTGGCTTTCTTGAGCCTGGGTGGTGAGGCAAGAAAGAGCAGCGATGAGACTCGGGCCGACTCGGCAGCAACCACCGATGGCAGCGGCACCTTGAGTGATCCACGTTTGTGCTTCGCTAAGAAAAGACGAGGACTCATCTCCCCCCTGCCAAGAACCTTCGGCGTATTGTTCACCCCTGTTGGCGTAGATGATGAGAGGAAGATTTGTTGCTTTCTTGAGAGTCTTCAACGCTTGTGTTGCCAAGGAGGGGGCCAAGCAATTGATGCCAATAGCGATCAGGTTCTTTTCGCTTGCCAACGTTCTCGCCAAGTCGATCAAGGAATCTCCGTTGGCGAGATGTTCGTTGTCGAGCAATTGGAAGCTCAACCAATAGGGCTGGCTGGGAATCGAACGCATGAGACGAGCGATGCAATGAGCCTCGTCTGCGCGCGGCAGAGTCTCAAAAGCGAAAAGGTCGGCATTCGTATCCTTTAAGACAGCGATACGTTCGGCGTGGTGTCCTTCAACTTCACCCAAGTCGTGGCGGCCGTAGTCTCCGGTATATTCGGATCCATTGGCAAGAATGGCGCCAAACGGTCCCAAGGATGCTGCAATAAGCACATCTTGATGCACGAGTTCCTTCGTCTCTTCGACGGCACTTTCAGCCAGCGTCACACTTCGTCGCAACAGTGCCTCCAACTTGCCAACTGCAACGCCAGACTTAGCGAAGCGGTCACTATGAATCTGATAGGTAGATGTGCTGATAATCTGTGCGCCGGCCTTGAGGTAGGCGCGGTGGACTGACTCAATGAGGGCTGGATCTTCTGCCAAGAGACGTGCTGACCACAAACCGCCACTTAGGTCCGCACCTTGGGCTTGGGCTTCTGTGGCGAAACCTCCGTCCAGAAGAACGGGGCGTTTCGTCTGGAAGAATCTTCTTACCTTTTCAATCATGGCAATCTTAGCCACAATGGCTGATCAGAGTTCTTATCGATGAGGATCGATCGATAGCTTTGGACCGCCGTTTCCAAGTCAGCGCTGTCGATCACAAAGCGAGCGATGACTGTTCGTGATCCCCGGACTCCCAGTCCGTATTCGTCGTAACGGTCGAAGCGAATAAGCTGGATTTTGACTTCGTCACCAGCGCGCAGTAAACCAATAGCTCGTCGGCCCAAGAGCGCCAAGGCCTGACGCCAGGGCTCGCTAGTGAGTTTCTCGTGGCGCAAATCAGCGAGTAGACGAACTGATTTTTCTTCGCGTCGGAAAGAGGTGGAAGCCAGGAAGATTCCGAACTCGTTCGCCGAAAACTCGTCAAGAGCTTGGCCATTGATAGCAGCGATGACAACAGTTGGGCCGATTAGCACTTTCGCCTGCGCCTTTTTGAGTTTCTCATTGTTGGCAAAGTTAAAGGCGTATTCTTCGAATGAAGGGCGAACCTCGTTGACCAGGGCTCGACCAAGGGCATTGAGGAAATGTGTACGGAAGTGGCGGTCATTCACAAAACCATAAGGAAAGAGTTTTGGAAGATCAGGACCGAGAATGTCTCGAGCATCAAGAACGGGTACGCCCAACTCTCCCAGGATTGTCCGAGCACGGGCCAGATCATCAGGTCGTCCATAGGCTGGTGGTTTCTTTTGACCCCGCGGTGCAAGATCTACTGCCGAAAGGTCGAGAACAAGAGGCGTCATGCCACGTATTCGACAGAATGAAATGACCTCGGTGATGGCCGCCCGAATGATTGACGGCCTATCGTCCACGTGTTTGAGCTCTTCTTGCAGTCGAATCTGGGGCAAGAATCCGGCGATTCGATCGACGATGGGTACTCCCGTTTGATGGCGGACTATCGCTGGCCATCGCTCGACAATCGTCTTGCCGCCGTCTGCACGCGATTTCGTTGGATCTCCCAACGTAGCGCGATCAAGACATAGAACGACAGCATTGAGATCTTGAGAGTTGGAGGAAAGAAGGGCACCGTACATGCCAATCCAATCTGACCGAGAAAGAGATAGGTCGATTCCCTGCATCCTGTAGGGTATGTCACTTTTCGAAGCACGAGCTTCAATTGTGAAGGATCGGGCGATCGAAACAGACATCACAAGCTTGTGTAATTTGGGTCTATCTTGAGGCCAAGTGCCGCCGATGAGAGAACTGCCGAAGAATCCGACTCTAAATGTAGTTGAGTCTTTGGCGGGATAGGTAAAACCGGTTGCCGTTATTGAATGGGATAGGGGATCAGGTGGAACTCCATATTTCCAATTGAACCGCATGACCTCGGAGGATTCAAACGTTCGCCAGCCTTGCCATTGGCTGAAGATCCTCCCGGATTCGGAATGGACTGCGGCTACACTTCCGGGCGGCAGAGGAGAGCGGGTTGAGGCGTCGACGACCACGCCCTGCCGTGACGGCCATAGCAAGGTGTAAGCAACTTGAGCCACAGTGTCGACTGTCCACAATGCGCTGCTGTTCTTGAGCGGTTGTGACCGGCCGGTTTTCTTGTCGGGTTTTGCGTAGACAGGGGCCTCGACCAAGAGGCGGTAATCAGACGTTGTTAGATGAAGCTTCTTAGCGCCGGCAATAGGGATGACGTCTTTTCTTGGCTGCTCTTGGACCAACCCAAGAGACTCATGAATGGCAAGCCAGGCTCGCTCTGCTGGTTTTCTCTCGTCGGCGAGGTAGGTCTTGAGATGGGTCAAGTCCCCAGTCAGGAAGTCCGACAGAGGCAGGCTATTGAGACCGACAATACTTGGTTTCTTGTCGAGAAGTTCACTGAGGACAAAAGTCGTGCGATCCGGACGTATGACAAAGGCGTGTATCACTTGGTTCGCGGGGACCTGGAGATGGGTTTCGTACGTCTCTGAGCTGGCATCCAGGCTCCAGAGCCTGTG
>JAJRYU010000225.1 GCA_024275615.1 Planctomycetota bacterium | reverse complement strand
GCAGCCGCTTGGCGTTGAAGAGTGGAAAGAGAATGAGAAGGAAGGCCCATAGAAGAGCGATCGGCGCCGCCCACGGTGGCAGGTCCGCAAGAAAAAGACTGCTGAGTATGATGATCTTGAGCGGCAGCCACAATTCAAGATCACGCATGAAGTTCCTGGTGAAGACACCCCGCAATGTCAATGCCGCCCCGCTTCGATCAATGACGCGTATTTTGGTCAACATCTTCCCAGGTGTCATTCCCCCTTTCAGCCCTTCGAACAGGGGGAAATAGAAATTGAGTAGAAAAAACCAAACGAGAATAAGGACGGCCCCGCTGAACCCATCACCAGAAGACATCGTCAAGACCGCAACGATGAAGAGAACAAAGATGAAGACAAGGATGATGATGAAGTCGACGATGAATGCCACAGCGCGCCTGGCGAATGGTGCAAGCTGCAAACGAATGCTCACGCCTTCGGGAGTCCTAAACTCCTCTTCGTGAACCATGTTGTAGCTGTTCTCGCGCATTTGGCTCACGACACCTTCTGCCGTCCGCATCGACTGAAATACCACAACCAAAACAGGGCTGAAACAGAGGCGACGGTGTAGCGCACAACGATGTCCTGGACCATCTGGCGAAAGAACCCTTCGATGATCCCAGCGATGATAAACAAGACCACACTTCCCAGGGCGATGGCGCCAGCGCTCCGACCTTCGCGGCGCAGAGCATCCAACCTACTGTGGGCGCCGGGAAACAGGATTCCACGGGCAATCCCAAGTCCTGCGGCACCGCAAAGAAGAATAGCTAGGATTTCGGTTACTCCATGAGGAAGAAGCCAACCCCAAATATCAGGACTTAGCCCTTTTTGGTGATGAATGGCCGCGAAGGCGCCTAAGACCAGCCCATTTTGGAAGATCAGAAGAAACACCGGGATACCTGCAAGACCACCGAGTGCGAATGCGAGGATGCCAACAGTGGCGTTGTTGTTGAACAAGAAGGCCGCAAAGGAGGCGAGGTTTTGCGTGGAACTATCATCACCGCCATAGATCACTTCCTTGAGCTCTTCTCTGGTGGATTCTGGGCCTCGCCCCCCCGCCATTTGTTGGCCAACAAATGCATAGAATTTACTTGGCTCATGCATGGTCATCAAGAAGCCCGTGAGCCCACCCATCACCAAGATAAGTGTTGCCAAAGCCAAAGGGCGCCTAAAATCGCGAACCGCCTGGGGGAAGGAGAATCGAAAGAACAGAAAGAACGAAGTCAGGAGATTTTCTTTGGGTCGATACACCACAAAATATGCTCGAGCCGTAAGAGCCTCCAAGTAATCGAGAAGGGCCTGGTCCAAAGAGATCGAACGAGCAACACTGAGAGACGACAAGACAGCGCGATAGAGAACAGGAAGTCTGGCCAATTCTTGTCCATTGAGGCTTCGAGGCCCCACTTTTTCACAGCGCTGGATGAGCTTCTCAAGTTCACGCCAACTGCTCGATCTTTCACGACGAAATTCGTAGCTCTTCAGTTGAAAATCCTGGCTCATATCCGCTCCTTAGCTTTGATATCGAGATAGGCACTCACCAAATCCGCGGAGAGATCCTTAGGGCGAGCGTCCAGGCACAGGACGCCAGCCAGTTCAAGCTTGCGCATCACTTTCGCCCTCTCTTCGAGCAATTCAGTGGCGACAACGCTGCGCCCTAAGGTTGCTACGTCGAGGGGTGCAGCATCTTCGAATTCCATGAGTTCTTTGTCACGCAAGGCGACAAAAAGAACAAGGTGTTTCCGGGCCAGGCGTCCCAAGTTCTCAACCATGATCTCCGCAGTAATGGAATCTGCGAATTCTGTCAGGACAACAACCAAAGAGCGTCGTTTCAACCTTACGGCCAGATCCGTCATGGCCAATGTGTAGTTGGCTTCGCCCGTCCCATAGTCGAATCGACTTGTCGCTTGTTGCACGCGCGTCATGCTCTTGACACCCACGTGGGCATCGCCGAAGTGTCGCACTTTGTCGTCGAAGGCGTGAATCACCACCCGATCTTGGGCCTTGAGCGAACACCAGGCCAAAAGCAAGCCAGCGTTGACGGCGTGATCGAGCCGTGGCATGCCGTCAATAGGCTCACTCATCAAGTGGCCCGTGTCAAAAGAGATCACGATTTGATGATTACGTTCCAATCGATACTGACGCGCAAGCAACCGGCGATGGCGGGCACTTGCTTTCCAGTCAATATTCCGTTGGTCCATTCCTTGCTGAAACTCTCTCATACGATCGAATTCAGATCCTTCGCCCAAGTATCGTTCTGCCTTAATGCCAGATAAGAACTCTGGGTTGGACATAAAACGGATAGCCGCGTCTTGGACGTGGCCAAGATTGGGAACAACGAGGACTTCGTGGTTGAATTCTGTTTTCATCGAAGCCGAGAATAGTCCCAGCGGACCGCGCCAGCGCAACCAGAACGTTTCAACAAAGTGACATCCTCGGCGCTTGGGATTGAGTTCGAAGTGAATCACCGTTTTGCCCTCGGCGAGCACAAGGCCACGCCAGGGATCAAGGTCTTCGAAAACTCCTGAGACATCGAGGACGGCATCAACTGAGCTCTTGACCCGACCGCCAAATTGCTGCAACGAAATGACCGCCGCTGCTCGATTGCCAATATACATCTGCGATGGACAGTCGAGCTGGGCATCAAATGTCGACTTTCCCGGAGTCAAGACAAGATCGACCACAAGTGCCAAGAACAAGAGCCCGACAACAACAGCCCAGAGCATCCAAGCATCTTCGCGCCAAAGCGCTGGCAGCAGAGCGGCCACAAACGCAATGAGAAGGAGGTTGAGAAATCTGGGGGTTGGACGCATCATCTTGGAGCAGCAACCTCATTAGCGATCAAATCGATCACAGCCGATGCCGTAGTCCCATCGATCTCAGCACCTGGGGCCAATACCACACGATGCGCGAGCGTCGGGCCGAGCAGCGTCTTGATGTCGTCTGGAATCACATAGTCCCGGCCATCAAGAACAGCGCGCCCTCTTGCAGCGCTGGCAAGCATGTTGGCAGATCGGGGTGATGCCCCACAAAATAGGGCCTGGTGTTCTCGAGTCGCACGGACGATGTCAATGATGTAGTCGACGAGTTCGTCCGCCAGGAGAACTTCGCCTACGGCGGCCCTAGCTGCGCGCAAGAACTCGGCACCGACAACGGGCTCAACTCCCAAGGCCGTGACATCGGGCATGGATGAACTCTTGCCATGCAGCAAGACCATGCTACGTTCGTCGGCACGACTGGGATAGTCCAAGACAATTTTGAACAAGAAACGGTCGAGCTGTGCCTCCGGCAGAGGATAGGTGCCTTCTTGCTCAATCGGATTCTGAGTCGCCACCACCATGAAGGCGTCGCTCAATTCATAGCGCGCCCCATCGATGGTGACACCTCTTTCCTGCATGGCTTCCAGGAGGGCCGATTGTGTCTTGGGGGCCGTGCGGTTGATTTCATCGGCGAGCAGGATCTCCGTAAACACCGGCCCTTTTGTCAGACTGAACGTACTCGATTGGAAGTCGAACAAGTTGGTCCCCAAGACATCGCCGGGCATCAAGTCTGGAGTGAATTGAATACGATTGAAGTCAAGTGACATGCTCTTGGAAAACGTCTGGGCGATCAGTGTTTTCGCCGTTCCCGGTACACCTTCAATCAGAACGTGACCTTGACACAACATAGCGTTGAGAAGCATATCAATGACATTCACTTGGCCGATAACGACCTTGCCGTACTCTTGGCGAATCCGCGCCGCACTCTCTCGGATCATTTCAAGATCCATCAAGCATCTCCTTTTTCCAGCGATAGACTGCTCTCACAACTTTGAGAACGGTTTTGCTATTCTTCTGTGATCCTCTGGCAAGCGATCTAAGATCAGCACGCCATTCTTCGATTTCCCAATCAGCTTTCTTGGCACGCGACAAGATCTCAAGTCGCGCTTCTACTTCTGCTCTATCGCCGCGGATTTTCAATTTCGCGGCGGTTTGGCGCACCGAGCTCTTGAGATACTTCTGTGCCAAAAATGGTTGGTGTCGATAGAAGGCCATCATGCTCACGATATTGTCGAGCAGAAATCCCTTGCCTGGTGGAATGGCCGGAGGCAAGTTCTTCTTCTTACCGAGACGTCCCCAAGTCACCCACATCAAGATAACGATGACAAGTAATCCGTGGGTGGTGGCCAAGCTCAAGGGATAACGAAAAAGCTCCTCCCAAAAACTCTCTGTCGCGGCAAAGCCATGCCCTGTCTCGTCGAAAATGATAGCTCCACCGGGAGGCAGGGCCTCTTTGATCATGGCGATGGCTAACTCGGCGTTTTGACCTCGTACAAAACCATGAGTTGCCACGATATCCGGGTCACTTAGAACGTAGAGGTTGCGCGCGTAGTGGACAACTTGGCCAAAAAGAATGCCCTTGTCTGTTGATATAAGCCCTTGCAAATCCCCGCTGGACACAAGATTCACATCGTCGATATCAGGCTCAGCATCGTAGACATTGCTCGTCCATGCCAAGGAGGCTGTTTCACCCGAAATATTGCTCTGAAAGACAGCGTCCGGCAGGAATCGCTCCAAGACCTCGGATGCCGTATTCGCCGGAGTTGCTCTTTTTATTCGTTTGGCATTCTGATTATCAGGGATCCCTCGACGCTTGGGAAGAATCAAGAGGACCGCTCCAGCACTATCGAGGATTTCAGCGAGATCGTCGTCGCCAGGCAAGAAGTTGGG